>JAHDCG010000132.1 GCA_020629965.1 Saprospiraceae bacterium
GTCACTTCGACTTGGTCGGCATTTTGGATTTCATTTAAAGGGTCGGCATCCGCATCGGCACTGCCGTTGTCGATGATTTGTGTGATTTGCGTACCGACTTCTTCGAGTGCCTGCTGCACGCTTTGCCCCTCATAAGTACCGCCCGTGACCTCCACCTGACCGGCATTTTGAATTTCATTTTGCGGGTCGCTGTCATTGTCGTTGTCGAGTTGATTTTGTAACTGACCGAGTGCCTGTTCGACGTTTTGTCCGTTAAAATCTCCGCCCGTGATTTCTACTTCGCCGGCGGTTTGAATTTCGTTGAGCGGGTTGGTGTCTTCGTCAAGAGTGTTGTTGCTTTGAATTTGATTTAAAGCCTCTTCCACACTTTGCCCCGCAAAATCGCCCGTCGTGACCTGCACCTGCGTCGCGTTTTGCAACTCATTAGTAGAGTCGCCGTCGCCGTCCGCTTCCACTTCATTGATGACCTGCGTGATTTGGTTGGTAATATTCGACACGTCCGTACCGACATTTTCCAATGCTTCTTGTACGTTTTGCCCTTGATAAGTACCGCCGATAACCTGTACGCCGTCCGCCGTTTGGATTTCATTCAGCGGGTCGCCGTCTTGGTCGGCTGCGAGTTGTGCGTTGATATTTTCGAGAGCCTGCTGCATATTCTGACCGTCGTAAGCCCCGCCGAAAATATCGACTTCATCCGCGCTTTGCGGGTCGCCGGTCGGCAGCGTCACGGTGTTGCCGCCGGACAAAGTTAAAGTATTGTTCTGTGCGTCGTATTCCAAAGTCTGCAACTCATTGGTCGCGTCGCCGTCGCCGTCCGCTTCGACTTCATTGATGACCTGCGTGATTTGGTTGGTAATGTTCGACACATCGCCGCCGACATTTTCCAATGCTTCCTGTACATTTTGACCTTGATAAATGCCGCCGGTGACGTTGACTTGGTCGGCATTTTGCAACTCGTTGGTCGCATCGCCGTCGCCGTCCGCTACCGTAGGGATGATGACGCCGTTACTGCCCGAAAGGCTCAACTCGCCCGTGGTTTCATTCAGCGTCAGCGTCTGAATTTCGTTGAGCGGGTCTTGGTCTGCATCGGCCGCGAGTGCGATGTTGATATTTTCCAAAGCCTGCTGTACGTTTTGCCCGTTATAAGTGCCGCCGACGACATCGACTTCATCCGCGTTTTGCGGGTCGTCCTCGACTACGGCGGGCAAGGTAATCGTATTTCCTCCGGAAAGGCTCAGAGTGCCCGCACCTTCATCATAAATCAGCGTTTGTAACTCATTGGTCGCATCGCCGTCGCCGTCCGCCACCGTGGGAATGATGACCCCGTTACTGCCCGAAAGGCTCAATTCGCCCGTGGTTTCGTCGAGGGTCAGCGTTTGAATTTCGTTGAGCGGGTCTTTATCCGCATCGTCGAGGGCGGTCTGTGCCGTTTGCGCATTTTGTGCGCCGCGTGCGTAGAGGGCGTAAGGGACGGAGAGCATTTGGTTGATGCCCATCAGTTGGTAATCGGTGCCGCCGTTGCTGTCCATTTCTACTTTGAGAAAGAAAGCGTGGTTGCCCCAATCGAGGTCGGTGAAGTTCGGCGTTGCGCCGCCGTCTTGAGTACCCTGACCGATGTTGAGATTAAAAAGCCCGAAGTCATCGGTTTGTACGGTGTGCGTTTCGATGTACTCTTCGGTGCCGTTGGGGGCATCGCTGAGGATGGTAGCTCGGATGCTGATGTTGCGGGCTTGTAATTCGGTGCCGGCGGCATCTGTGGCAACGGCTTGGTAGCAAACGCTTTGCGGCGTTTGGGCGTGTAAAGTGCAGACGGTAAGCAGGAATGCTGCTACCGCTAAGTAAATTTTATTCATGGAAATAATCTTTGAGACTTGCGTCAGTATTTTTAACAATGCGTAACGGGATGTAAGAATGTGCGTGGGTCTGATAATTATTGTGTATTAGTCCGATTTTTCGGCGAAACAGGTACATTACACATACAAATAAAAGCAGACAATACGCCGACTGACGTGCTGCTGCTTAGTTTTGAGAGTGAAATGCGCCGTTCCGAGGTATTCGGATTTTAATGAATAATGTGTTGTGACAAATCTTGTGCCGAAGGGGGTAAACGGCAGAAAACAGGACGTTAAAGTGATTGCGGCTGAAAGAAAAATGCGTATGAAAAAGTCAAGAAGGGGATAAGTATTCCGGCACGAAGAGGGAATCCGAGAAGCGGACTCGTTCGTCTGAAAAAGGTAAGTGTGGTATAAATTTGTAAGAAAATGAATTGCAAATGTAAGCGTTTATTTTAATAAAAAAGAGTTTTAAAAATCGCTGATTTTCAGTTTTTTAGGACAAATTATGACAAGAGTTTATATGATTTGTTTAGTCAAATGTTTATCAATCGGTTATTCATATATTTATTTTTTAATTTGAAAGGGGCGCAAGAAAAAAATTATGAAAAATTTTTATTTGTGACGTGTGAAATACATTTTTTTGGCAGAAAAGGGGAGGAGTTACCAACGGTTTCGGGAGTTGTGTTCATTTTTTGACCGTCGCCAAACTCTACAACAGCGAAGGAAATTTACTCGCGGAACTAAAACCCGGCAAAACGCGTTTTGCGGTCAGTGACTATCTCGCAGGCACTTATTTCTTAGAAATCATCGACGGCAAAGCGGTACAAACCGTTCCCGTGGTCGTCATCAGGGAATAAAAAGCGGCGGGAACCGAAAAATATTGCGGTCAACTATTGCGAAAATGCAAAACTCTTGTATCTTTGCAGCCGCTTAGGAAAAAGAGGAGGTTACATTTCCGATTTTTCTGCTACACGGCGCGGTAGCTCAGCTGGTTAGAGCGCAGGATTCATAATCCTGAGGTCGGCGGTTCGGGTCCGCCTCGCGCTACTTGAAAAAGCTCGTCTCTGTTTGGGGGCGGGCTTTTTTTGTGTACCGTTGCGAAAAACTAAAAAACGGCACTAAAACCTAATTAGTGCCAAAATTTAGTTCCCTAAATTCTTCTCGTAAAATGTTGAATACTCTCCAAACGACCTCTCCCGACTCAAAATCACCCGAAAATTGTAAACCGAAATCGGCAAAGCCGTATAAAATCCCGTCACTTCTTTTTCCTTCAATTTCTCACAATAAACCTGCGCCGCCGGCAAATCCGCAAACTTTTTTACCATAATAAAAGCCGTTCCTCCGTGCAACGTCCGAACCGAACCGACGCGTAAATTTTCGTACTTATTCTCTGCATTAAATTTCTCGATTTTCTCCGAAATTTTCGTCTCATCCGCCCCTAAGGTCTCACTTAAAATCAAATGACTGCCCGACTCGGAACTAATAAAATCTCTAAAATCCTGCGCCACAGCAGATGCGCCGATTGAAAGTAAAAAGGAGAGCAATAAATATTTCATAGTCGTTTTTTCTTACTAAAACCGCTCGCCGCCTGCGATATTCTCTTCCCGCGTTTTTTAATTTTTAAAACCCGCCTTTTTTGCGACCTTTGCCCTCGTAAAAAGCAAAAAGAAACAAAAAACAGTCCGCTCCATGAAGTTATCCGTCGTCGTTTGTGTGTATAACGAAGAACTGAATGTCATCCCTTTGGTGCAGCAAATCAGCGATGCACTCGTCGATTACGACTACGAAATCATCTACGTGGACGACGGCTCGACCGACGATACGGTCAAAAATCTCAAATCCATTCCGCACCCGACGCTGAAAATTATCGAGTTTCGGAAAAACTACGGACAAAGTTCCGCCCTGCTCGCGGGCATCGACTACGCGACGGGCGACTACATCATCACCATGGACGGTGACCTGCAAAACGACCCTTCCGACATTCCGAATATGCTCGATACGCTGATTGCCGGCGATTGGGATTTGGTGGTCGGTCGCCGCCACAAACGCAAAGACGGGATGCTGCTGCGCAAAATTCCGTCGCTTATCGCCAATTACATTATCCGTCAAACCTCGGGCGTTCACCTCAAAGATTACGGCTGTGCGCTCAAAGTTTTTCGCGCGGAAATCGCTAAAGATATGGGATTGTACGGAGAGTTGCACCGCTTCATTTCAGTCTTGGCGGCACTCGAAGGCGCGCGCATCACGCAGGTGGACGTGAAGCACCACGCTCGCCGTTTCGGCACTTCGAAATACGGTCTCGGGCGCACCCTTAAAGTCATCAGCGACCTGCTGCTAATGCTTTTTTTGAAAAAATACATGCAAAAACCCATGCACCTGTTCGGCAACTGGGGCGTCCTGATTTTCTTCGCCGGTCTGGCGATTAACCTCTATTTACTCTTCCTCAAAGTCGTGATGGGCAACGACATCTGGGGAAAACCGCTGATGATATTAGGAATGATGCTGGTCGTGGCGGGTATTCAGTTGGTGACTATCGGCATTGTCGTTGAAATTCAGATGCGGACATATTACGAGTCACAGGATAAGCGACCGTATAAGGTGCGGCGCGTGACGACGGGGCAAACGGAGGAGAAGGTTTAGTTTTTTTGAGACGTTAGACTGCCGTATTTACTTGTTTCGCTTTGGATTGAAATTTCAAGACGGGGAGGTTGAGAATCACCCGTAGGCAAGAGTGCACACCGAGAATATTCACATGACCGTGCCTGCACTTTTAATTAATTGTTTTATTTTTTTATAAAAAATTGATACCCAACGATTAACATCTGATTAAAAAAGCAGAAGCACAAATTTCTGAACGCTCCCCGACATTTCAGTTTTAATTCCCAACCCCTCGACCTCCAAATCTTTCAACCTCCTTTTTACCAAACAATGATACAGCGGGCTTTCGGCATTTCACGCCGAAAGCCTTATCTTTGCGCCACAACCTGCCGCCTGTCTGCGGCAAAACTATGCAAAAGCCCTGTGCCGCTTTTCATAAAACCATCGATTTATTTTTTCGCTGTCGAAATTTTAATTGTCGTCTGCCCCGGGCAGCGCGGCTGCTTTTCGGCTTATTTTAATTTTATGAAAGTCACGGAATACATTGAGAAATCTGCGGGGCAAACGCTGATTAGTTTTGAGGTTTTGCCTCCTTTGAAGGGCGGCAGCATGCGGGCGATTTTTGACACTTTAGACCCGCTCATGGAGTTCAAACCGCCGTTTGTGGATGTCACTTACCACCGCGAGGAGTTTATTTATCGCAAGCGCGAGAGCGGTTATTTTGAGAAAGTCGCCATTCGGAAGCGTCCGGGTACGGTGGGAATTTGTGCGGCGATTATGCACCGCTACGGCGTGGATGCGGTGCCGCACTTGATTTGCGGCGGCTTTACGAAAGAAGAAACGGAAAATGTGCTGATTGATTTGAATTTTTTGAATATTAAAAACGTGCTGGCGCTGCGCGGTGATGCCCGAAAATTCGACGGCAAATTTATTCCCGAAAAGGACGGACACTCTTTCGCCATTGACATTGTGGAGCAGACCAATGCGATGAATAAAGGCATTTATCTCGACCACGAAATCGAAGACGGCGCGCACTCCGATTTTTGTGTCGGCGTGGCGGGCTATCCCGAAAAGCACTTCGAGTCGCCCAACCTCGGGCAAGACATGAAATACCTCAAAGCGAAGGTAGATGCCGGCGCGGATTACATCGTAACGCAGATGTTTTTTGACAATAAATACTACTTTGATTTTGTCGAAAAATGCCGCGCCATGGATATCAATGTGCCGATTATTCCCGGTCTGAAGCCGCTGACCAAACGCTACCAACTCAACTCCATCCCGCGCATGTTTCACATCGACATTCCCGACGATTTGGCGGATGCTCTGTCAAAAGCTAAGAAGGCCGCGGACTTGAAGCAGGTCGGCATCGAGTGGTGCACGGCGCAGTCAAAGGAGTTGAAGGAGCGCGGTGCGCCTTGTCTGCACTATTATACGATGGGAGATGCGGATACGATTCGGAAGGTGGCGGAGGGGGTGGTTTAGCTACCACTCATATAAAACAAAAAATTTATACTTGTGAATGTTGCAAATTTTTTGTTGATTTGCAGCATAAAACACAATTATGCCTAAAAACAAATTAGTAAACCCTTTTGTCAAATGGGTAGGCGGTAAACGTCAGCTTTTACCTGAAATAAAAAAATATTTGCCCAAATTTAAAGGTAAATATTACGAACCCTTTGTGGGTGGGGGTGCTGTTTTGTTTGCGTTACAACCAAAAAATGCAGTTGTTAATGACATCAACGAGGAATTAATTAATGTATATTCAGTAGTAAAAAATAATGTCGAGCACTTAATTGAAGACTTAAAAAAACACATCAACGAGCCTGACTATTTTTATGAAATAAGAGGCTTGGACAGACTACCCGAGTTTGAAAAAATTTCAAAGATAGAGAGGGCTTCCCGTATTTTGTACCTCAACAAAACCTGCTATAACGGCTTGTATCGGGTGAATAATTCCGGAGAATTTAACGCGCCTTTCGGCAGGTATAAAAACCCGAATATCGTTAATGAAATTACGCTGCGGGCGGTTAGTAAATATCTGAACGAAAACGAAATAAATATTGTCAATCAGAATTTTAAAGACAGTCTGTCGAATGTTTCCGAGAAGGATTTTGTTTATTTCGACCCGCCCTACGACCCCGTTTCCAAAAGTTCTAATTTTACGGGCTACAGCCAAGGCGGCTTTAATATGTATGAGCAAATCGAGTTGCGCAAACAGTGTGATTTGCTACACGAAAAAGGTGTCTGCTTTTTGCTTTCCAACTCCTATACACCTTTTATTTTAGAACAGTATAAAGATTACAAAATTGAAGAAGTTTTAGCGGGCAGAGCGATAAATTCGGTAGCAAGCAAACGAGGACAAGTGAAGGAAGTTTTAATCAGAAATTATGACTAAAAACGATATTCATTGGGAAATTTTGTTTGACAAAATGCAAATTCTCAAACGCATTAAAACCGACGGCTTTTTTGAAATAACCGCCGCAGAAATCAAAACGCAGGGCAAACGCGAAGCACGGTTGATGACGAAATTCGACTATTATTCACAACTTCCTGTTCTTTTCAAAGAAAACAAACTGTCTGTATTGCCGTTAACACGCGGCACTTAGCGTCATCGCTCCGATCAAAACTTTTCATAGATTCGAGCAAAATAAAATTCCCGTACAAAGAGTCGAATATCCTGCTTTTTACGAAAGTATCGACTTCAGAAATATCACAAGCGAAAGCACGGCTTTAAATTGCGCCTTTTTGACCGGCATCTTAGAGCATTTCTTGGAAGACGAAAAATTAATGCAGACTGTCAGCGGTCGTATGCGCTCTTCGGATTTTACTTTTCAAATCAACTCGCTAAATGACAGACCTCCTCTTCCGGTTTCTGTCATTAACGCACAGATAGAAATAGACGGCGGCTACGAAGGCATGAAATATTTGAGCCTGATAGAAGCAAAAAATTCTATTTCCGATGACTTTTTAATACGACAAATTTTTTATCCCTTTAAGTTATGGTCGAATAAAATCCGTAAGCCTGTCAAAAACGTATTTCTCACCTACACAAACGGTATTTTTCATTTGCGCGAATATGTGTTTATCGACTCCGAAAATTATAATTCGCTCATCCTGACGAAAGAGAGTAAGTACGCAATCAGAGACGAACCGATAACGACCGCGCTGATTCAAGAAATTCAAAAGACGATACCTATTGTCAAAGAACCCGCATTACCTTTTCCGCAAGCCGACTCCTTCGCTCGCGTAATCAACCTTTGTGAACTACTTTCCGAAAAAGAAATTTTGACCAAAGAAGAAATCACTTTAAATTATGATTTTGACATCAGACAAACCGATTATTACACCAATGCGGGCAGATATTTAGGTTTGATCGAAAAAGGTAAATCAGAACAAATTGCTTATTCCTTGACCGACCTCGGAAAAGCTGCTATGGATCTACCTTTTTTTGAAAGACAAAAAGAATTTATCAAACTTATTTTGAGTCATAAAGTGTTCAACGAAGCTCTGTCTGTTTATTTTACAAAATATACTGCACCTGCCAAATCTCGGATTGTTGAAATCATGAAAAGGTCGAACCTTTATAATATCAACTCCGAAGTGACATTTAGAAGGCGCGCTTCCACGATTACAGGGTGGATTAATTGGATTTTGGAAAGTGTAGAAGAATAACCCCCCACCGAACATTCCCCCCTCCCACCCTGTTCCGATCATACCACGAATAACTCCAATCCACTGTTTCCTCTAACCAATGTTCGCGGTACACCCTTCGACTTTTTTACCTGTCTGATACACCTCACCGTGCCGGAACATGCAATATGTTACCCGATGACACGATTATTCACACTTCTTATTCTTTGCTTATTTTGGCAATCCGGTTTCGCTCAAAACGACGTTGTTTTGGAGTCAAAACTCACGGGATTGAACAGCCCCGTCGCGCTCGCTTGCCCGAATGACGGCAGCGGTCGGCTCTTCATCGTTTCGCGCAGCGGTACGATTAAAATCTTGCAAAACGGCGCATTATTGCCCGGTAATTTTTTGGATATTACGAGCGGTTTTAACCTGAATGCCGGCGGCGAAAAAGGTCTGCTCGGTCTGGCTTTTCACCCGGACTATGCGACCAACGGAAAATTTTTCGTCAACTACACCTACAATGACCCGACGACCGGTCTGACGACGCGCGTCTCGCAGTTTAAAGTCAGTAATACCGACCCCAATCAAGCCGATGCGGGCAGCGAAATTTCCGTACTGACTTTCGACCAACCTTACAGCAACCACAACGGCGGCGACCTGCAATTCAGCCCTGAAGACGGCTACCTCTACATAGCCTCGGGCGACGGCGGCAGCGGTGACGACCCGCAAAACTACGGTCAAACCAAAAACAGCCTTTTGGGTAAAATCCTGCGCATCGACGTCGATAACGTCAGTAATGCTGCTCCGTACAGCGTACCCGCCGATAATCCCTTCGTCGGTGATACGGATTTTGCACCCGAAATTTGGGCATGGGGACTGCGCAATCCGTGGCGTTTTTCTTTTGACCGAGGCGACGCAAACGGTAACAACGAAGGCGACATGTGGATCGGCGATGTCGGTCAAAGTACCTTCGAGGAAATCGACTATCAGCCGGCCGGCAGCTCCGGCGGCGAAAACTACGGCTGGAGATGCTATGAAGGCACCGACCGCAACAGCGATGCCGACAACAGTACTTATTGCGACAACCTGACCGCCGTTTTGCCCGTGCGCTCTATTCCTTACAACAGCACGACGGGGGCGCGGTCGATTACCGGCGGCTATGTGTATCGCGGTGCGGATACGGATATTCAGGGGCAGTATATTTATGCGGACTATGTCAACGGAAACTGGTGGTCGCTCGCGCCCGACGGCAGCGGCGGTTTTAACGAAAACTATCAGGCAGATTTGTTAAGCAATGTTTCGGCTTTCGGGCAAAACGAAACGGGTGAAGTTTTTGCCGTCACTCTGTCCGGCAATCTTTTTCAGGTGCGTTCCGCAGCGGCACTACCCGTCAGTTTAACCGATTTTTTGGGGCGCAATGCGGAGAAAAGCAACGTGTTGGAATGGAAAACCGACGACGAGCAAAACACTTCCCGGTTTTCAATCGAGCGCAGCGCAGACGGACAAAATTTTGCGGAAATCGGTACAATGCCCGCTGCCAATCGCCCGCAAGCGTACCGTTGGGAAGATAAATTACCTTTGAACGGGAATAATTTTTACCGCCTGAAAATCATCGACCGCGACGGCTCTTTTGAGTATTCCAATGTCATCAACATCTTCCGGCAAAAGGAGATTAAATTTTCGGTTTTTCCGAATCCGACGACGGGCGAGTTTACGATTTTTATCGAAAGTACCAATCAAAAAGACGATTTTACCATTCGTGTTTTCGATGCCTTCGGTAAGTCGGTTTATGAGGAGAAAAAAGCCGGTGTGGACTTTCCGACGGAGTTGAATTATCGCTTGAACACCGATTTGCCGCGCGGCGTTTATACGCTTGTCATGGAGACGGGGCGCGGGGTTACGGCGACGGAACAAATGATTTTGCGTTAGAAAAATTTTAATTCAAAACGCAAAAAAGCCGAATTATCGAGTGTATGATAATTCGGCTTTTTATGTTTGAAAATGTCTTTTACAACTTTTGAAATTTCAGTAAAGCACTGATTTTTCCTTCTTTCGATATTTTTAAAAGAAACTGCCCGGTCGGCAAATCGGACACATCGAGCACCTCACTTTGTCGCCCGCCGTTGCCGGAAAAAAGCTGTTGTGTTTGAATTTTTCGACCATGATAATCGTAAATTTCCGCCGTCAAATTTCCCGCGCCTTCCGCCGTGTATTCCAACTGCAACCGACTCTGCACCGGGTTTGGATAAATCGAAGCGTCGATTGCAGTTTCGACTTCCGCAGTAAAAGAAAAAGCCGCCGTTGAGATTTCGTAAAGTCCGCAGTCTTCCAAAGGTCCGCGCCACTCGGGGGCACCGCCCGGCGTGTAAGGCCAAATATCCCAGGTCACCGAACCGTCGCCGCAAATCACCGAAATCGTCGGAAAAAATTCCAAAGCAAAAGAGTCCGTAAAAATCTCGTACACATCCCAACCGCCGCCTTCGATGCCGCCCATGGCATAATGCAAATTGTGCGCTTCTTTAAACTCGACCAACACGGAGTCCGAGTCAAAAGGACTAATCGACCACACTTCCACATTAAAACCCTCATAATCGTTATGAATCGCCTCCAATTCCGCCGCCGAACCGTAACAGCCGATGCAGTCATTGTAGAAAAATTCCAGCACAATGCTGTTGCCTGCTGCCAGACTTTCACTCAAAGAATGCGTCACGCCGTCCGTATCGGTAAAGGAAAAATCAGGCACATTTTGTGACCGCACGGTCAACAAAGCACCCAAAATCAACGTAAACGTGAGTATTATTTTTTTCAATATGATAATTTTCTTAATTTTTTAATCACTATGCAAAAATATACTTTTTCGCCGCGCCGCACCCGAAACACCGCACACTTATACACATCTTGTACGCCAAAGGACAAAACGTAAATCGGTGTAAACAATCGCTTCGGTCGTACTTATCCTTCACATATCGCACCAATTTCTTAACTTTGTTTTTTTGGAAAGACGTTAGATATTAGATTTTAGACATTAGACTGCTCCGTTTACCATGACGGCTTCGGTAGTCTTGTCAGAGTCTAAAATCTAACGTCTGAAATCTAAAGTCTCCGCCTAATGAATTCAGAAACCTTCGCCAAATATCTAAAAACGCCCGCTTACCTCTATCGGGTTTCCTATCAAGAACTGAAAAGTTTGGTGGTGCAGTACCCTTATTGCCAAAATTTGCGTTTTTTGCTCTTGAAAAAAAGTCAGGCGGACGGGCACGAAGAGTACGAACGCAACCTGCAAATGGCAGCGACTTACAGCGCACAGCGCAGTCTTTTATACGAACAACTGTACAACGATGAAGTTGCCGAAATCGACCGAACTTCCAACGCGGATGAAGAGGCGATTTTGGATTTGAAAGACCTAAACGTGAAAGAAGAAGTGCGCGAAAAGGAAATTTTGTACGCGCAAAATGAAGAAGAAACGCCCCGGGAAAAATCGGATTTATCACTGATGACGGAGGCGCCGCGCAAAGATTTACCGTCTTTGGATTTATCGAAGATTGCAGAAGAAGAAACGGAAATCGGCGACCCGGCAACCGACGAAATACCCGCCGACAGCGAGTCCGGCATCGACGATATTTTTGCGGAAATCGAAGCGGAAAACCCCGGCGCGGAAGAAGAAACTTTAGACCTCACCGCCCACCAAATCAGCGAAACCGTTGACCTGCCCGAGCCGGAAGCCGAAGAAAATCCGGAACCCGCTCCCCCGCTCGACGAAGTAAAAACCGAAGCCGACGACCTGCCGCCGGAAGCCCTGCCCGAGTCTGCCACGGACAGCGACATCGAAGAACTTTTCCGTGAAGAACCCGCGCCCGAAAGTCCGCTGCCCGCCGAAAGTCAACTTTTGTCTAAAAAAGAAAACACGGAAGAAGTGCCGACCGTGCAACAAACAATTGCGGAAAACGAAGCCAAAACAGACGCGGAAACGCCGGAAGATGCCACCCCCTCGGTACACGACCTCTCGGAAGTGACCAAAGAAAACGATGAAGAAGACGAGTACGAAACCGAGACCGTTTCGCCGCATTCTTCCTTCGGGGCGTGGCTCAAGCAGTTTAATTCACCCCAAATTTCGGTAGAAATCGAAGACCTCGAAAGTAACAACCGCAACGAAAAAGTCAATTACAAATACGAACTCATCGACGGTGAGTGGAAGCAAATTAAAATAAAGAAGAAGAAAAAGAAAAAAAAGAAATCGGAGGCGGAACTCATTGCGGCCGAAAGCGTAAAACTCAGCGAAGAAATTGCCACCGAAACCTTGGCGCAATTATTGGAAAAACAAGGATACTACGCAAAGGCAATCAAAATGTATGAGCGTCTTTCTTTGGAAATACCGGAAAAAAGTAATTTCTTTGCAGCCAAAATCAAAACTTTACAATTTAAGCTGTAATTTTTGGTTTTTAATTACGACCTTTTGGGTCGATACAAATAATAAGTAAACCGATTTCTCTCTGCAACGGAGAAATTTTCAATACAATAAAAATGGCATTTTTAACAATTATCACAGCACTCGTCGGCATCCTTCTCATGGGTTCGGTCTTGGTACAAAACCCCAAAGGCGGCGGCGTAGATTCAACTTTCGGCGGCGGTGCCGCTAACCAAATGTTCGGCGCATCCAAGTCTTCCGATTTCATCGAAAAAGCAACCTGGGGCCTCGCAGCTCTGATGTTGGTGCTTTGTATTTTTGTGACGGTGATGATTTGAGTCGTCTTTTGAGACGTTAGACATTAGATTTTAGACGTTAGACGCCGTTCTGACTTTTGCGGCTCTGTGTTCTGATTTCAAAAAAAATCTAAAAAAAGCCTTGACGTTACAAATGTCAGGGCTTTTTTTATCTTTGCGTGGCATTACAAAAGGTACAAAAAAGTCGAAGCAAAGACATCAAGATTTACCGCAGACTCAAGCCCGCAGAAAGTTCCCCCGCTCCGGCCTGTCCCGACTTCAGTCGCGGAGGTTAGGGGTTTTGGACGTACAAGCGCAAAAAGGTCGAAGAACAAAAATCAAGATTTACCGCAGACTCAAGCCCGCAGAAAGTTCCCCCGAATCGGGGGTTAGGGGGTTGAAGACGCACAGCAACAACACAAAATAAACAACACCGCGTCATACACCATCAAGCTCCCGCAATTCGAAGGTCCTTTCGATTTGCTCCTCTTTTTCATCGAACGCGATGAATTAGACATCCACGACATTCCGATTGCGACGGTTACGGACAATTTTCTGACCTACATCCGCGACATGGAGCGCATGAATATCGACCTCGCCAGCGAATTTATCTTAGTCGCCGCCACCCTTTGCCGCATCAAAGCCAAGCTGCTCATCCCGCGCAAACCCGTGGATGAAGAAGGCAACGAAATCGACCCGCGCGAAGAGTTGGTCGCCCGACTTTTGGAATACAAACGCTACAAAAGTGTGCTCGACGAGTTGGCGGTACTCGAAGAAACCCGCGCCAACCGCGAAAAGCGCGGCAACATCTCGCGCGAACTCAAACAAATCGCCACCAAAGCCCTCGTCGATGTCGAGCTGGAAAGCGTCACGCTGTTCAAACTGCTGCGCACCTTCGAGCGACTGCAAAATAATTTTATCGACCGCAGCAAACGCGTGACCGTACACCGCATCATGCAGTACGACTACTCGATACAGGGTCAGCAAAATTTTATTTTCGGCAAAATCCGCAACGGCAAACGCGCCAAATTTACCGAAATCTTCGGCGACTGCGAAAACCGCATCCACGCCATCGTCACTTTCTTAGCTCTGTTGGAATTGCTAAACCTGCAAAAAGTCGGACTGACCCAAGGCGAAGGCAGAAACAACTTTTGGCTGCACGCTTACCGGGAAAGCGATGAAGAGGAGTAAACATTCGTGCGAAAATTAAGAAAAGGCAAAAATCTTTTGCTTTTGTAAACGGTAGTAAAAAAGTAAAAATTCGTGACCACCTCTCTCCTCTCTCCTCTTCCCTCTCTCCTTTCTAAAAAATCCAAAGAATCATCAAAAATCATTTGCCCGGCTCAAAAAATAGTCCTACCTTTGCACCCCGAAAGAAAGCACGGCGAGCTTATGCTTGTTTTTTGTGCTTTATTTTAAGCAAAAACGTTTTTTAGAACGGATAGCTTTACTAAAGCAGAAATTCGATTTTGAAAAATAAAGACAAGTCATAATGAAAAGAACATTTCAGCCATCAAGAAGAAAGCGTGTCAATAAGCACGGATTCCGTTCTCGTATGAAGACGAAAAACGGACGTAAACTCTTGGCTCGTCGTCGTGCGAAAGGTCGCTTGCGTTTGACCGTTTCCGACAGCATGGGCGGCAAAAAAGCATAATACACAACGCCGAAAAAATGTAATGTAACCGCCGAGTTACCTCTTACCGCGTTTAGTGTTCAAAATATTAAATTTACAGCAATGAAACAAGGAATCCATCCGGAAGAATACCGTACCGTAATTTTCAAAGATTTGTCAGCAGACGAATCTTTCATGGGTCGCTCTTGCGCCGAAACCCGCGATACCATCGAATGGGAAGACGGTAAAGAATATCCTTTGATTAAATTGGAGATTTCTTCAGCTTCTCACCCGTTTTTTACCGGTAAAATGAAATTTGTCGATACCGCAGGTCGTATTGATAAATTTAACAAGAAATTTGCTAAATCTCGTTTCGCTAAGACTTCTAACGAAGATTAGTCAACGGATTTTTCCTGAATTTTTCAAAATTCAGGCATCGAAAAAGTCTTAATTCCCGTAAGCGGAGTTAAGACTTTTTTTCGTAGCCTTTTTTTTGAAAAGTATGACAGGATTAACGAGATTTTTAGGACTTTTGCTCCCTGACTGTTTAGATGTCGAAACGCCTAACCTTCAGAAGCGACCGATACCCGGGCGCAACAACTCAAACTATTCCAACAACTCAAACCACTCTAACCATCTGAATCATGCAAACCAACAACATCATCCTCTTCGACAACGACGCCCGCGACCGCCTGCTGCCGCTGACTTTCACGCGTCCTATCTGTGAATTGCGCGTCGGTATTTTGACTATTCGGGAGAAGTGGGAGAAGCATTTGTCGGGTGAAGTTTCTTATATCACGCAGGATTATTTGTCCGATAAATTCGATATAAAAATCGCCGAGTTAAATTACATTATCAACGGCTCGGTGTTGCCCTCGGAAGAGTTGGTAGCGGTGGTCAAAGGTCTGCGCACCAACCAGGCTTTGCTGAATAACGACGAGTTGATTGCCGCGAAGTTGGATAAAACGCAATTCGAGTACCTCATGGAGCAAGACGAAGCCGAAGAACTCGAAGGCTTCGACCTCAAAGATATTTCCTTTCTGCAAATCAACGACCTGCACGATATTTTCGCCATGAACGACATGGCACTCAAAGACGACTTTAAATTGCTGACGCAGGGCAGAAAATCACAACCGATTTCCGACACCAATCAGGTTATCAACCCCGAAAATATCTTCCTCGAACCCGGTGCGAGCGTAGAATGCTCGGTACTCAACGCCTCCGCCGGTCCGATTTACGTCGGTAAAAATGCCCAGATTATGGAAGGCTGCCTCGTGCGCGGCGGCTTGGCGATGTGCGAAAACTCGACGTTGAAAATGGGCGCGAAGATTTACGGTGCGACCACCGTAGGCCCCTGGTGCAAGGTCGGCGGTGAGGTCAACAATTCCGTCCTCCTCGCCTACTCTTCCAAAGGTCACGAGGGCTTTTTGGGTAATTCCGTGCTCGGCGAATGGTGTAATATCGGTGCGGACAGCAACAATTCCAATCTTAAAAACAACTACGCCGAGGTCAAACTGTGGAACTACGCCACCGAAAAATTCGAGCCGACGGGCAAGCAATTCTGCGGTCTCATCATGGGCGACCACTCTAAATGCGGTATCAATACGATGTTCAACACCGGTACGGTGGTCGGCGTTTCCGCCAATATTTACGGCGGCGGCTTCCCGCGCAACTTCATTCCCTCCTTCGCCTGGGGCGGCGCAAGCGGCATGATGACTTACAAAACGGCCAAAGCATTCGAAACGGCGGAAAAAGTCATGGAGAGACGCGGCAAAGAATTTATGCCCGTGGATAGGTTGATTTTACTGCGGGTTTTTGAATTGAGCGCGGGCTTTCGGCGATGGGAGAAGTAGCGATTTACGATTTACGATTTACGATTTACGATTTACGATTTACGATTTACGATT
>JAHDCG010000133.1 GCA_020629965.1 Saprospiraceae bacterium
ATGCCCAAACAAAAAATCCTCCCCTTCCTCACCCGTCTCACTCGCCACAACTCAAAAGAGTGGATGCACGCCCACCAAGCCGAGTATCTCGAAGCCAAGGCAGCGTGGCTCACCGAAATCGAGCGCATCTTGCAGCGGCTGCGGCAACACGACCCGCAGTTCGAGACCGTGACGGCGCGGCAGGCGATTTTTCGGATTACCGATACCAACCGACAGTTTCATCCCGATAAGCCGAGATACCGCGACCGGTTCGGCTGTGCGCCCGTACAGGATATGTACCGACCGGGGTTATTTCATCTCGCAGCGCAGGACTTACTTTGTTATCCGTAAAAAGTACGAAGTAACCGCCGTGCCGTCCAAGAATATTTCGGCATCAGCCGCTCCGGTTATGTAAGTCGTATAAAAAAGAGAATTAAAAGTGCCGGATTGCAATACCGACCGCATATTTTTGCCTTCTCGCTGCATAATTTCCCGCAACCGCAGCGGTCGGTCGGCGGCAATGAGTTTGAGGACTTCTTCGCCCGTCGGCGCACCGATTTCGAGTACATAGTCGGTCAGGTAGGTCTGCCCCGGAGCGAGGTAAAAATCCGCCGCCGCGTAGTTGCCCGGACCGGGTATCAGCAGGTTCGTTTGATTGTCGGGCTGTATGTCCAATAAGGAAAAATAAGCACCGCGACTGCCCCGGTTGGTGACGGCCGCCTGTATGCACGTGCCGACGGGCAGTTTATTTTGCTGCAAAATACGGGCGGTATCGACCGCTCGGTGCGGGCGGTGACAGTCGGCGGACAGGATGCGCAAAACCAAGTCGTAGTTCTGATGTTCGGTATTCAGTTCTTTCAGATAGCTGCCCTGCGCATAGTTTTTTATTGCCTCCCGACAGTCACCCGTATTGCATTTTAAAAGGAGCGTACCGTAAGCGTCGCTCAGGCGCAGGTTGCCGTCTTCTTTATCGACTTCCAAATATAAATCCGCATTGCACACGCTTTTTCTGACGTAGCTCTGTTGAAAAATATCGGCGACGAGTGCATCATGCCGACTGCTGCCCGCCGGGATGTCAGCTCTGACTTTTACGACCGCCGGCGGCAGGGCTTTTTTCGTCACCCGCACCCGCAGCAGGTCGTCGGGTCGCCGCCGCAGGGCTGTCTCCGTGCGGATAATGCTGTGCAGCAGGTCGGACTGTACGACCCTGCCCGTCTGCACTGCCCGCCGCTCCTCTACGGAATACAACTCGACCGAACTGCCCGGATAAACCCCGCCGAGGCTGCCCGCTTCGGCCTTAACGGTGCGCTCGTCTATATACTCCGCAATCGCGTAATAAGGCAAATCGCGCCCGCTGTTTTCTCCGAATAACAAACGGTTTTCGCGGCCTTCCCTTTGCGGGTTTTGTCGCTGCACCAGGGTCTTCATTTTCAGCTTTACTTTTTCAAAAAACTCGGCGTGGGTCATCGACTCCGTGTGGTTGCTCAACACAAAAGCCACGGCGTAAGACAGACTGCCGACGGGCTGCAAATCCGCGTCTGCGGTTTCGTAGTTGAGTTCGTCGGCACCCGAGCTGTAGTAGCAAAAAAGCGCGGATAAATCCGCAGACTTCTGCTCGTCGTAAATGCCGACGGAATATTCCGCCGCCGCCGTTTCATCAACGCGCTTTTCGCCGGCTGCGCCCATGATAACATCCGTGCCGCGACTGCCCGTTTTGCCGCGACTGCCCGTGCCGGAGTGACAAGAGTCTAAGACCAATACGACCTGCCCCGCCTCTCCGACGGCTGCACAGAGGCGGCCGGTTTGTACGCTCAGTTCGTCGTCGGTCAGGAGGTTTTCGCCGGTATAGCTGCCCGCTCGGTAGTATTTGGGTGAGTCGTAAGGCACTACGGCTTCGTCGAGACCGTCTATCTCGTCGCCGTTGAGGTCGGGCAATTGCTGACCGTGGGCGGAGAAGTGCAGATAGACAATATCGCCGATTTGCAATTTACTTTGCAGGATATCGAAAGCACGCAGGATATCGGCTTTGCGGGCTTTTTCGTCGAGCAGCAGCGTGATGTTTTCTTCCGCAAATCCGTTACGTTGCAAGGCAGCGGTAAGGTGTCGGAGGTCGTTGGCGGCCGAAATTTTCGTCCAACCCGAGTCGGCGGGATAGTTGCCGACGCCCGTCAGCAAGGCGTATTTTTCGGCGCACAGGGTACAGGGCAGCACCGCGCACAGCAGTAAGAAAAGGTATGTTTTCACGGTCGGTTTGTTTTTGTTTAGGTGTTTAGGCACGGCAGGCGGTTCTAAACGATTAAACACTCAAACTTTTAAACAACAAAAATTCAATAGAATTTTCATTGCACGATATTTACTACACTGTAACGAAAGTTTCTTTAAGCTTTGTTGAATTGTTGAATTGTTGAATCGTTGAGCGCGGAAACCGTACTTTGACGCGGGTTTTCAACGATTCAACACCTCAACAATTCAATAAAAACAATCGACAGATATTATAAGAAACTTACGTTACGATGTATTTATTACACTATAACGAAAGTAAGTTATAATTCCGATTATGACTCCAAGGCGGTTTTAACCACTTATTTCATGCTCGGTACAAGGGGTTGAAACTCTTTGGAAAATTTAAACAAACTTTTGTTACGAAGTATTTATTTTCTTAATCTTTGCAGCAACTCACCCGCTTTTCGGTACAAAAACGGATTGCTTTCGGTCACTTTTTCGAGTTGTAAGACAGCATTCTCCCGGTCGTTCCTTTGCAAATAAGCCAAACCGCGATAGTAAAAAACCTGCGGAGCGAGCGCAGTCGGCGGCGGGTCGAGGTCTTGCAAAACGGCGAGCGCGGCGGCAGCATCATTCGCTGCCAAATAAGCTGTGCCGGCAAAAAAAAGAGCTTCGGAGTCTTTATTTTCGTTACCGAATTTTTCTAAAGCAGGAGCGGCTTCCGCGTAATTTTTATTACTGTAAAGGTCGAAAATAAGGCTGCGCCGGTCTGCCGGGCCGCGTGATGTCGGGCGCGGGTATTCTACAAAATATTCCTGTACCACAGCGGTATAATCTACCGGGGCGGGCTGCAGTAAAAAGTATAAACTCAAGCACAAAATAAGTGCCGCCGCCGCTGCCGTCAGTCTTTGCAGCCACATGATTTTTCCGGTTTGCGGGGTTGCTGCTCGGTGGCTCTCCGTTTCTTTATCGACGAGGTCGGTCGCTTGTTTTCTGAACGCGACGAGTTCCGCATCTCCGAGTATCCGGTTCATATCGCGGAGCAGTCGGCGGTCATTTTGCAGGTCTGCGTCGGCTTGCAGTTCGGCGGCGAAAGCTGCTTTTTCGGCGGCGGTCATTTCGTTGTCCGTGTAGGCTTGCAGGCGGTCGTTTTTATCCTTTTTCATCTTGTGTTAATTATAAATTTCCGCAAAACGCTCGTCCTGTTTTACCGCGCTCATCAGTTTTTTAGTACACAAATATTTTTTGCGGCGGGCATATTCCTCGCCGGTGTAGTTCATGCGCGCGGCGATTTCCTTGTAAGTTACGCGGGCAAAAAAAAGCTCCAATACGCGCCGGCAGTCATTACCCAAGCGCGTCATTCCGTCCCGAAACAGTTCGTATTTTTTCTCCTCGCGCAAAGCCTCCTCGACGGTTTCGGTGTCGATATCGGCTTCGCTTTCGATGACGGCAACCCGCATTTTATCCTTGATTTTTTTTAGCCATATATATTTTCCGACGCTGAAAAAATAAGTGCCGAAAGTCGCGGAAATCACAAAATCTCCCTTGCGCAGCCGCCGGTACACCGCAATCAATGCCTCCTGAAAAACATCTTTGGCATCGGTTTCCGTGCCTCGGTTATTTTCAACGAAGGTGCGCAACGGTCGGTAAAAATTCGCGTATATTTCCTGCAAAATTTCATCGTCGGAGTTTTTGATGCCTTTGAGGTATTTATTCATGCGGCGGTGGGTGTGGGTTTTGTTTAAAAGTTTAGGCATTTAATCGTTTAGCTGCTCAAGGCGTTAATCCCGATAATTATCGGGACTAAACCTCTTAAATTTTTAAACAACAATAACTTATGTTAAGTAGCACACCCTAATTATTTCGGTAATTTGACAAGATATTTTTCCGCCTGTTTCCTCCAAAAAAGTAAGTCCGTAGCTCGGCTATGCACTGATTTTTTGAAGAAAATATACGAAAAAATCTCATTCTCAAATTTTCCGAACTAATTAACGTGTGCTACTTACTTAGTGTCGCCGCTTCTCTTTTCGTGACAAACAAAAATCGTTTTTTTCTCTCTCGGTCAAAAAAAAGCACGACGCACTTTCTTACTCAATCAAGACAAAGCCCCGCCAAGCCGCGGAGTCGTTCGCTTGTCGGCGCATTTCTTCCTTTGCCTCGGCAAAAGCCTTCCGTATCGGCAATCCGTTGTCGATATGATATTTATAAAAATAATCCATGAAAACGGTCGTCTCCCGGTCCGGCACCTCTTGCAGAGACATAATGAGATACCGCACACCTGCCTTCTTAAAAGCCCGCTGCAAGCCGTACACGCCTTCGGTTTCCTGCAAGTCGCCGAGACCCGTATCGCAGGCGGACAAGACCACCAAATCGGTAGCGAGCAAGTTCATATTCGCAATTTCGTAGGCCGTCAAAATACCGTCTTCCGCCCCGCCGGTCGATGTGCCGCTGTAGCCCCTGTTCGCGCCGCTGAGTACGAGGCCGGAGCGCAGCATGGGGTCTGCCGCCGTTTGATAGCCGACATCGGCGGCGGGGTATTTTTTTGCGCTGTTGTCGGCATAAAAAAAGCCGTGCGTGGCCAAGTGGACGATACGCGGCGCATCCGTTTCGCTGCCGATTTTCTTAAAATTTTCTTCCGTCGCCGCCGCGCCGTGCAGATAATTTACGGTGTAGCCGTCGTTTTGCAGGGTTTGGCTTACGGCATCTGCCTCGGTGCGGGTACCGGGGAGATAACGCCACTCGTGCGTGTTGTCAAGGTAGGCGATACTGTCGAAAAAAGTCGTACCGGCGGTGTTTTTTTGCGGAATTTGTGCAGCGTCACCGATAAAATCGTAATCCGCCCCGCCAATGACAAGTGCCGTTTTGTTGCTCTTTTCTTCTTCGTCTCGGGTCAGCAACGACCGGGTGCTCAGTAGTCTGACCAACTCGTATTTGTCCGACAGCAGCAGCGAGTCGCCCGTGTCGATTGACGAAAAATCGACCTCGTGCAGCAGACCCGCCGGGGCGAAATATACTTTTTCGACACCGGTGAGTCGGGGTTCGATTTTCGACCAAATCAATTTGTAAGTCAGCAGAGTGTCTTTGCCGGACTTGCGCGGTGTGATGCCGCGGTCGGTATTTTCGCGCTGCGCGATTGCTCCGCCGCCGCCGACACCGCGCCCGGTCGGAAATTCTTTTTCTTCAAAAAGCGGCACAAAAGCGACCTCCTCCGCATCGGGTTGCAGTATGACTGCCGCGTACATTATACTGTCGGTTTTTTCGTTGCGCCAATAGTCGAAGGCGACAAACTCGACGGCCGCTTCTCCGGGGGCGAGGGCGGCTTTGATGTCGCGGTGGGTGGTCGCGGTGAGTTCTCGGCTGCGTCGATAATCCGCCGAGGCGGCGACGAGGATTCTTTCCGCTGCGGAGATTTCGTTTTGTATTTCCTGCATTTCGGGGTCGTCGTTGCCTTTCTTTTTTCCGAGGGCGGCGTAGCGGCGGCTCAGTTTGGTCAGGTCTCGATAAGCGCGCAGGGCGGTGCTGTCTTTGGTTTGGAACAGGTAGGCGAGCGCGGACTGACTTGTTTGCAGTTGCAGGTTTTTGTAGAGCAGGGCGATGTCGTATTGCAGAGCATAGTCGGCGCTGTCGCTCGGGGTATAGAGGGCAGTAGATTGAATGATGTGCTGCTGTTTTCTGTAAAAGTTAGCGATTGATTTTTCTCTTTCGCTTTCTGACAAAAAGGCGAAGTTTTTGTCGATGTCGTCGCGGTGCAGGTCGATGAGGCGGCGGGCGTGGTGGCGGGCTTTTTGGAAGTTGCCCGTACACATGTTTAAACGAATCAAAATTGCCAATTTATTTCTGAAGAATTCGAAGGCGCTATCATCGTTTTCGGCAAAAAAATCATCTGTTCTTGCCAAGGTTTGTCGAGCTAATTCAAATTGATTTGTATTCAAATAAACAAAAGCCAAAGTTATCAATCCTACATTAAATTGCATTGGACTTTCAGTGGTATTGAAAGCTTCCGTTTCCAAACCTTCCTCAAGATATTTAACAGATTTATGATAATTTTTGGCAGAGCTATGGAGGAAACCGAGTTGTAATAAAGTTGCCGCGTATTCTTTATGATTTTTTCCGAATATCTCTGCCTTCAAGTTGAGACATTTATGCATTAAAATTTCTGCCTCCATGTATTTTCCTAAAAAAGTGTAAGCGATTGCGATTGCTTCGAAGTTTATTGCTTTGTCATAATTATTAAAATTATCATCATACTTTTCGTAATAGAATATCGCTTTCTCGTAATTTCCTAGTCTTCTGTATAATACCCCTAAGGAGCCGGTCTGTGTCTTGTAAAAATGACTTTCTTTTCCCAACGTTCTTTCGGATTCCGTCAAAAGTTCCATAAAAATTCTTTCACATTCCTCATAATTTCCTGCATTAAGATGTGCCAATCCTTTTAATCTGCCGCTGTACAATATCTTTTGGGAAAGTATGGGCACATGGTTGCTATATGCTTCTATAGCCTTGTCAGCATACTCTATCGTTTCTTCAGTCATAAATTGACCGCCGTAATACAAACAAAGGGTATCATAAGTATCTCCCAATAGTTCTTGGTCGGTGACAGTATTTTTATTCAAAAAATCCTTTATCATTGAAACCATCTCGGGCAGTAAATCATTCTTGAACAGGTTTCCCGCAGCCCCCAAATTATGGTTCATCACCCGCAACCAATCCTCCCCCGCGAGTTGCTCGTTTTCCTGCAATATTTTATCCGACAGCGTAAAAACTTCCGCAAACTTCCACTCCGCATTCAGTCGGTTCAGTTCTTCGATTTGCTCCGCAAGCAGTTTCGCTTTTTTATTTTTTTGCCCGAAGGCGGAAGGAATACCGGCAAACAGGGCGAGTGCGAGTACCAAAAAGAGAAGGGTCTTTTGTTGATTTTGCATAACAGTCTTTTATGGGTGTACGAGCAATTTATTTTCAAAAATAGCACAAAAAAGGATGAAAATACACTTTTCCGAAAAAAATGTAAAAATTTATTGTCACAAATCACAGCGGAAGCACACTAAGGGTTGAAAAAAGGATTTATCCGAACCGTAACCCGACTGAAACTTCCTTTATGAAAACTATCTCTTTAACCCTGCTTGTGTTTTTTATGACGACATTATGTATATCCGCCCAAATATCCGCGCCGCCCAATCACGCACCGGTCGGTTTTGCGCTGAAATTTTGCCGTTTTGCGCAGTCCGTTCTTTTCTTTTCCGGTTTGCAACAGACGGTATTTGTGTTTTTGACCAAAGAAAAATCATATCTTTTACGCGGATTGTATTTGTTTTTTACGGCAATCGGCCTGCATTTGCTTTTTGCAAACAACCTGCAGCCGCTCGTCGGTGTACTGCTCGCGGCGGTCGGCTGTGCGGCTTACGTGACAAGTCGCCCGCCCCTTTTCGACGAGATGTCGCTGTATTTTCGCTTTGCGGTGATTTTGTGTTCGGCTTGTATTTGTGCTGCCGCATTTTTGCCCTTTGCGGCTGTTTTGCTGCCTTTCGCGCTTTTACTTTTGCTCTGTGAGCTGATTGCGGTTGCGGTTTTTCGTCCGAATATTCTGCCGACCGAACCTCTACCCGACCTCGAAAAAATCCGAGACGACCGCTTGTTTTTGACTGCCGAGGTGCTGCACGAGTTTCGTACTCCTTTGTCGCTCATCGCGGGCAATGCTGATTTGTTATTAAAATACCCGCAGACCAACCTTGCGCAAAGGCTGCAAATCATTCTCTTTTACACTAACGCGCTCCGGACTTTGAGCGATAACCTGCTCGACCTGACGACCGATGCTTACCAAAATCCCGACCGAAAAAACGTACCGAAAAAACTGTCCGATTATCTCGCCCGGCTCACCGACTCTTTTCGCCCGCTTGCCCTCGAAAAGAAAATTCATTTGTCTTTTCACGCAGCGGCTTCCGATACGGCTGCGACTTTCGCACCCGGTATTTTGCAAAAAATATTGACTAACCTGCTTGACAATGCTTTGAAATTTACGCCCGCTTACGGCACGGTGCGTGTAGAGTCGAGCGAAAACAAAACTACCAATAACATTGAAATTTCGGTGTCGGATACGGGCTGCGGCATCTACTCGGAGGCGTTGGAAAAGGTGTTTTTGCCGTTTTTTAAATCCGAAAACGAATCTGACCGGACGCTGCCCGGTACCGGCTTGGGTCTGTCGATAACGCGCCGTTTGGTCGGTCTGCTGCACGGAGAAATTTCGGTCACTTCCGACCCCGACCGAGGTACTTGTTTTCGGCTGTGTCTGCCGCTGCAGGCCGGATTGCGGCTTTCCGTGCCGCCGCGCCGTACCGATAACGCGGGGGCGACAGCAACCAAAAGTTCGAACGGTTTCGGCACTCTGTCGAAGGTATTGATAATCGAAGACAACCCCGACGTGCGCGATTATTTGTGCGATATTTTTTACGGATTGTACAGCGTATCGACGGCGGCAAACGGTGAAATCGGACTGCTTAAAGTCACCGCAGAGAAGCCCGCCGTGATTATTTTAGACGAATATATGCCCGTTTTATCGGGTTTTTCGGTTTTAAGCGCTCTAAAAGAAAATCCGGATACCCGTGGTATTCCCGTCATTATGCTGACGGCGCGGGCGGGTCGAGCGGAAGAGTTGCGGGCGTTGCGCCTTCGTGCCGCGCACTTTCTTTCCAAGCCCTGTGATGCCGAAAAACTACTGCTGCTGTTGAGTCGGTGCGTCGCCCTTTTTCATGCCCAAAATCAAGATCGCTCGGAAAAAAATCTGCGGGAGTATTGGAACAGAAAACACGTCACCGACCGCTTTATGCTTGATGCGCTGCAGATTTTGGAAGATAAATTTTCGGACAAAAAATTCAGGTCGTTTCACTTGAAATACGCGCTGCAAAAAAAAGGACACGGCGCGGAGCGCAAGACGGAACGCTGCATTAAGGAAAAATTCGGCACCACACCTGCCAAGCTCATTCGGGCTTTTCGACTCGGAAAAGCCAAACATTATCTCCAAACCGTGCCGAGCTTGTCCGTACCCCTGATTATCGAGCGGGCGGGCTTGGATTGCGACCAATCTTATTTTATCAAAATGTACAAATCGAGATTCGGGCATACGCCGAAAGACGAACGCAACTAATTGAAAATCAAACTCATATAACAAAATTACCAAAAACGGGAATTTTAAAAAATTGTGAAAATTACCCTAAATCACGGAAAAATTGCCCTCTCCTCGGCACTTTCCTTTCGGTTATTTGTGACAAGAATTAACTCCAAAAAAACATAAACCCCGACGCAGCGGGGCGGAAAGAAATTTTCGACTCGTTGCCTTTTTCAATCCTACTTTTTTTACTTACAAAAAACTTACAATCATGCGACTAAACCTACAACTTTTTGTTTTCATGCTGCTTTCCGCCTTTTGTTGCGGCTCGGCGGCAGCATTCTCCGGCGGCACAGAAAGCTGCTCCGGTACCGCCCCCGCCGCCGCTCTTGCCGAGTTCGGTTGCGATAATTTCGATTCGTACTTTCCCGGCTGTTTTATCGACTGTCAAGCGAGCAGCGATTGGACATTTTGGGGCGGCAGCGGCTCCGGTACCGATGCAGCGGTTTCTTCTGCTTATGCTTACTCCGGCAATCGCTCGCTGCGAATTTACTACGATAATGTGAATTACACCGACATTTTGCGCGACTTGGGCAATGAGACGGCCGGTCGCTACCGCTTGGCTTGGGAGATGTACATTCCCGCCGGCAAGTCGGCTTACTACGCCGTTATGACCGCCGGCACCGGCACCGTGACGGAGGCTTACCGGGTGATTTTTGCCGATAACGGCGAGGTAACTTTCTCTCCCGGCAACGGAAACGGTAACCCGGTATCGACCGCTCCCTTTCCTCACAACAGTTGGTTTTCGGTTTCACAAATCATCGACTTCGATTTAGACATTGCAGAAGTTTTTATCGATGATGAATATGCGGGCAGTTTCTCGTATTCCGGCTCGGCTGCCGGTCCGACTCAACTCGGTCGTCTTAACTTCTACTCCAATTCCGTAACCCGAGAGTGTTACATCGACGATTTGTGTTATCTCAAAATCGAACCGGCGAACTGCCCCTTGAATATTGCTCCCGTCTGCGTTAAAAACGGTACACAATATGACAATGCCTGCATTGCCGGCACTTACGGCGGCTACGTGAGCGACGAATGGGAAAGCGGTCCCTGCGGCGGAACTTCCGACCCTAACGCCTGCGACAATTTTGAAAATTACTCCCCCGGCTCGACGACTCCGCTGCCGCCCGTTTGGGAAAATTTTTATAACAATCCCGCTTCCGCCGCTACGGTTGACGGCTCTTTCGGTTATCAGAGTTCTCAATCATTGCGGCTCGACTCCGACAACAGCTCATTTTCCGATGTCATTTATCAGGTGAACGAATTCGACCCCGTCGTTACTCGGATAGAGTGGCAGGTATATTTGCCGGCGGGCGGCAATTCTCGTTGGGGTGTGCTGTACGATTATGATGCTTCTGCTTCGTCTTCCTCTTTTGCCTACCGTTGTTATCTCGAAAACGGAACCGGCAACCTTTTTATCGGAGGCTTCGGCAGTTCTGTTCTCACTTCCTTTACTTACAGTCAAAATCAATGGGTAAGCATCGTCACGATAATCAACGCACCGGAAGATAAGGCGGAGCTTTGGATAGACAATGAATTTATTGCCGATTGGACGTACAGCGCAGGCAGCCCGAGCGGGCCTCCTCTGCACAGCGTGGATGTCGTCAATATATGGAACGGCGGCGGCGCATCGTATTGGATAGACGACTTCTGCACCGCTGCCCCGAACTGCCCGGAACTCGACCCCTGCTTCCTCATCGACACCCCGCCGGTCTGTGTGAACGGCGTGGAGTACGGCACCGAGTGCCTCGCCGAGTGTGACGGCTATACCGCTGCGGAATGGACTGCGGGCGGCTGCAACGGCGGCGGCTACGGCTGCAATGACTGCACCGACTGTTTCTTTTACCTGCACGATGACGAAAACCCGCAGACCGTCAGTTTTTACAATAATTTTTGTCTCCCGCCCAATGCGACCGGTGAAGACGACAACTCTTCCTCTTTTGCGGGCAACCTCAATCCTTACAAATGGGAGGTGCAAAACAGCAGCGGTCAAGTCATCATGACGGATTTTAACGCGCAGCCCACTTTGGACTTTCTCAATCCGGGCGACTATACCGTGTGCTTTTTCCGATTTGTGACGGGAGATAATTTTTACGATGAAATTTGCTGCCTCGATATTTTCGTGCCGCAAAACCCTTGTAATAACCCGCCGGTCTGTAACGTGGAGTACACCTGGACGGGCGGCAATAACTTTCAATTCGACGCGGGCGCAACGACCGGCGCCGATGCCTACGAATGGACTTGGGAGGGTGCCGTTTTTGCAACTTCCGCCTCCGACCAAGACGGATTTACCTGCGGTATATCATCGGGAGCTTCCGCCTGCTACGAGGTGTGCGTCACGGCAACGAACGAGTGCGGATTTTCCAATTACTGCGTGATGATTTGCCCGCAGTCGTTGCCTTCCTGCGACCCCGTACCGACGGACATTCCGAATATCAATCCGCAGATAAACGGCTCGGAGGTGACTTTCAGCGGCATCCCGACGGGCGGCGGTTGGCAGTACGCATGGAATGCAGCCAATGCCGACTACGAAAACGGCACCGCAGCTACGAGTGCAAATCCCGTTTTGTCTTACGATGCTTTCGGCAATTATATCGTCTGTCTGACTTTGACCAAAGGCGACACCTGCGAAAAAATTTGCCTCTGTTGGACTATCGTTATCGGAGAAGACAACTGCGGCTCGACCCCTTGCAGCGCCTGCACCGACCCGAACTGCCCGGACATCTCTTTTGACTACGGCGGCTCGGTCGGCAACGAAACTTTAAACTATAACTTCAGTTACGGCAGCGAGAACGGCGACGCGGGCTTCTGTCGTTGGGAAATTTCCGCCGGTGTCGGCGGCGGCACTCCGATTTATACCGGCACCGACCCGAGTCTGAATTACACCTTCGGTCAGCCGGGCATTTATACGGTTTGCTACTACTATTACAATCCCCAAAACGGCAACCTTTTCAAATGCTGCCGCACCGTAAATATCGGTTTTCCTTTTGCCTGCGGCAACGAAGACATTCGCTACAATTATCTCGACAACAATCAGTTTAACTTCACGCTGCAAGGTCAATCCGCCGCTACGAATATCACTTGGCACGACGACGACAACAACGTACAAATCGGTACGGGCTTTACCTCCGGTAATGTCAGTGCGACCTGTTCCGTCAGAAATTTCAGCGTCAAATACCGCGACGGCAACGGCTATTGGAGAATATGCTGTATCTCCGTTTATCTCTGTGCGCCGACGCAGTGCGAGGCGAGTGTGACTTATGATTGGAATAATACGGCAAATCAATACGAGTTTACCTTAAACTCGACGGGTATCATCGACGTCGGCTCGATTGTTTGGACGGACGACAACACAGGGCAGGAGTTCGGCTTCGGGCAGACGACCGCCGCCTACCCTTTCGCCCTGCCCGGCGGTCCGCGCAGTATCAGCGTGCGGTATCGTTTGCTCAATCAGGGCTACTGGCGCAGTTGCTGTCGCGTCGTTTGGCTCGGCTCGCCGACGGCTTGCGGGCTGTCGAATATCGATATTGTACCGACTTCGGGAAATAATTACAGTCTTTCAATCGGTAACACGCTGACGGATGTAAGTTGGGAAATCAACGGTAACGCCGCCGGCAGTAATAACGTCGTATCCGGTAATTTTAACGAAGGTCAAAGCTATTACATCTGTGTGTATTACCGTGACCCGGGCACGGGCTGTTGGTACGTCTGCTGTCGCACTTTTACGCCGACGGCATGCACGGCACCGACCGCGAATTTTACGGCTTCGGTCAGCGACCTGACGGCGAGTTTTACCAATCTTTCTACCTCTGCGGAGGGCGGCGACTCTTACCTGTGGGACTACGGCGACGGTAATCAATCGACAAATTACGCTGCTCCGCACACTTACGGCGCGGGCGGCACTTACACGGTTTGCCTGACCGTCACGGACAACTGTACGAGCGTTACTTTTTGCAGTCCGGTTACGGTTGCGACGGGATCCGGGGTGACTTTCGACGCAGAAGACGACGTGTGCGGCAGTCCGGGCAGCACAGTTTCGGTGCCGATTCGAGTGCGAGATTTTAATAATTTAGTTAATTTTGAATACACTATCGAACTGCTGAACAGCGGAGTTGCAACGGTCGTCGGACACAGTAATCCGCACCCGTCTTTGTCAGCTTTGATTAGTGCGCCGTCCGCGAATAAGTTGGCGGTCAGTTGGTTGGAAAACAATCTTAATCCGATTTCTCTGCCCGATAATACGATTGCCTTTTACATCGATTGTCAAATCACGGGAAGCATCGGTGCGAGTACCGCCGTTGAAATTAACAGTTCGATTACCGCCGTCAATGCCGGTATTATCGAGCCGAACGGGTCGATTGTCGCTATACCCGTGACCACCGAAAACGGCAGCCTGTGCGTACAACAGACAAACGCCGCACTTTCCGGCATTGTACACCGACTTAACAGTATGGACGGAACTTACCAACCGATAAACGAGGTCGAAGTCGCTATGACGGGAGATGCCGCTCAAACCGTTACGACGGCGCAGGACGGTCTTTACGCATTTTTGATGCTCAATCCGAGTCACAATGTCACCGTAAAACCGGAGAAAAACACCGGGGTCAAAAACGGTATCAACGGCTTGGATATGGCGATGATTCGGTCGAAAATACTCGGCAACGACCTGTTTACCAATCCGTACCAATACATAGCCGCGGATGCGAACAACGACGGCTTGATTAACGGCATCGACTTGGCGAATATTCGACAGGTTATTTTGGTGCAGGCGACTTCTTTCATCAATAACACTTCGTGGCGATTTATTCCGCAGGACTACGTCTTTATCAATCCGGGAAATCCGCTGCTCGAAGACTTTCCGGAAGAAATCGACTACAACCCCGTGTCTGCGGGCGGCAGTAACCAAAACTTTATTGCCGTCAAAATCGGCGATGTCAATACCTCGGCGAATACCATGAGTCTGACGGGCGGCAGCGAAGCCGATAATACCTCTTCTTTCGTGCAAAATGCCTTTACGCTGACGGCAGCGGAAGTCAGCGGCAGTCCAGGCGAGGTAGTCACCGTTGACTTTACGACGGAAAATTTCATCGACTTAATCGGCTTGGAATACACGACCGCTTGGGATGTCGCTACGGCAACGATGCAGGGCGAGGTGTATAATTTTCACCCGAACATAGCGGGCAAACTGACGGCCGGCAGTTTCAGCTACGCCTTTACGGACGAGGGCAAGCTACCCGTGTCCTGGTTGGAAAACAACTTGGAAGGGCAAAACGTACCGGCCGGCGAGGTCCTGTACTCTATCGACTTTTTGCTGACGGGCGCGCCCGAAGATTGCTCCGTAGTCGAATTTACCGACGACCCGACGGACATCACTATTGCTGATGCAAATCTCGAATCGGTAGAATTTATCGGCGAAAGCGGAGAGATTTGTGTGGCGGAAAACTTTGAAGATTTGACGGCGACCATAAATATTATCGAACCCGACTGCTTCGGTGAGACCGGTTCATTGGGTGTATTACCTTCCGGCGGTTCCGGCAATTATGAATACCTTTGGAGTAACGGAGTAACACTACAGGCACTTCTGTTTGTCTCCGTAGGTACTTATGCGGTTACTGTTACGGACACACAAACCGAGGAAACTTTTGTCATCGACAATATCATCTTCACTCAACCGAGTCCTCTCACGGCAAACATAACGACTACCCCCGCCACCGTCGGCACGACCAACGGCAGCGCGACGGTCACTGCAGCGGGCGGCACTCCGGGTTATACCTATCTGTGGAACGACTTTAATATGCAAACCACGGCGCAGGCAAGCGGATTAGCCGCCGGCAATTATCAAGTCACCGTCACGGATGCTAACGAATGTACAGAAGTGCAAAGCGCGACGGTCGAGAATACCGCATCTGATATCAGCGTTAATTTCACGGTGACGGACATCAGTTGCGCTGGCGGAGACGACGGAAGTATAACCGCAACGGCGGCGGGCGGCAGCGAAAACTTCAGCTACTATTGGAGTACCGACGCAACGACACCGACCGTCGGCTTCTTAACGGAAGGCACTTATGGTCTGACGGTAACGGATGAGGAAACGGGCGTCGAACTCGACGAAACGGTCTATGTAGGCGAGCCGGAGGCGTTAAATCTGCAAGGCTCGGTCACCGACGACACCGACAACTCGGGAACGGGCGCGGCGACGGTCAGCGCGAGCGGCGGTACGCCCCCTTACGATTACCTGTGGAACGATGATGCGGCACAAACCACGGCAACCGCCGTCGGTCTGACGGCAGGCGTTTATACGGTGACGGTAACGGACGGCAACGACTGTACGAAAACCGCCGCGTTAACGATTGACAATATCACCTCTACCGAAAATCCGTCCGATATTTCGGAGGAGATAACGCTGCTGCCTAACCCGGCGCAAAACTACCTGACGGTCAGTACCGAAGTCGCGCTGACCAATCCGGTGTTTTCATTATATTCCGTCGGCGGCAGGTTACTTTCCGTGCCGCAGACACAAACGGGCGGCGGGCTTTACACCCTGCATATCGATTTGCCCGACGGTGTTTACATCATTCGGGTGCAGACCGAAGAGCGTATCGCGCACAAGCGTTTTGTAGTGCAACGATAAATTTTTTCAACATTTTTAATTAATAGGAAGGCGGTACGAATAGAGATATTCGTGCCGCTTTTTTTATTTTTTCGAAATTTTTTCCCGCCTTTTTCGGTTACACTACGCCCCCGTAACAAAATTTAAAATATTCATGTCCTCTCACTTTTATAAACAACCGGTCGATTAAAATCGACCCTACCCCCGCAACAACATCAAAGTCATATCATCAA
>JAHDCG010000134.1:0-5517 GCA_020629965.1 Saprospiraceae bacterium
TCGTTGTACATGCCGTCCCAACCCGTTTCGGGCGTTTCGTTGTTGTACACTTCCTGTCCCCAGCGGTTGTAAATGCTGAAACTCAACAACTCGATTGTGCCCGAGAAAACGGGGTTGAAGAAGTCGTTCAATTCGTCGTCATTCGGTGTGAAGACGTTCGGCATTTCCAATACCGAAGGCATAATTTCAAAAGTACTTTCCGCGCTTTGGTCACAGCCGGCTGCGTCGAGCACGACTACCGAGAAGCTGACTTCCTGTGTTTCCTCGCTTGGATCTGCGGTAAAATCGGGAGCGGGTACGGTAATCGTCATGCCCTGCGTTTCGATTTCTATTCCGTTGAAAGACCAAACGTATGTCGCACCGGGCAGTGCCGCCGGCGTGGTGAATGCGGTTAAAGTAACGAGTTCGCCTTCAAAAACCGACTGCGGATTGACCGTAATCGAGTCGATGACGTACTGCGGAGATACTTCGACCGTGATTTCATCCGAAACGGTGACACCGCATTCCGTTGTCGTTGCCGTATAGGTCGTTGTTTCCGTCGGAGAAACGGAAATAGTATCGACGCCCGACTGACCGGTGGGTTCCCAACTGATGTTATTCGGAGATATATTTCCTACGGCGATAATATCGATTTCGTCGCCGGGACAAATTAAATCCGCATCCGTTTGCACCGCAATCGTTGGTGCATTAATCACGAATACCGTTACTTGCTCGGTTGCCGCGCCGCAATCGCCCGCGTCATTGGTAGCCGAGATGGTGTAGGTCGTCGTTTCTTCCGGCGAAGCCGTGAAAAGATTGCTCGTCGAGACCACATTGCCGTTCGCATCTGTCCAGATGAAATTATCCGCATCATTGCCGGCGTTGATGATGACCGCACCGTCGCCGGGACAAATGGTAAGACTCGGCGTAGCCGTTACGTTGATGGCGGGCAGCGGATTTACCGTAACCGTAATCGGTCCGGCACTCAACGGGCAGTCGCCCTCTTCCGTCTCGGCAGAAGCAGAATAAATTGTTGTTTCAAACGGCGTAGAAGTCGGGTTTTCGCAATCGTCGCAACTCAAAGGAGCTTCTTCGGACTCCCAGGTGATAGAGGTCAATTCTGCTTCGGAGGTCAGTTGTAGTTGCACCGTTTCCCCTGCACAAATTTCGGTCGGCTCGATGGTCAGAGTCAAATCCGGAATTTCAATAACTTCAATGGTCACCGAGTCGGTTACTTCACAAAAGCCGTTGACGGTTTCGCGGTAAAAAGTGGTAGTTTCCAGCGTAGAGATTACCATGTTCCACAGCGTATCGGCACTTTCAAATTGGTCGTCATTCAACGGAAACCATTGGTGCATGATGTCCGGGTAGTCGGCCGGCTCATAAACGGGGAAGACAAAAGTTACGACTTCGCCCTCGCAGTACACATCTTTTTGCGGTATCAACTCTGCCACGGCAGACTCGGGCAGACTGTCCACGTCGATAAAAATACTGTCCGTGCGCACACAGCCCTCGGTTTCCACTGTCGCAAAGTAAAGCGTCGGCTCGGTCGGAGCGGCAACGACGGACGTACCCGTCGGCGGCGTTAAACCTGCGGAAGGCGTCCAAACGACATTGATATTTGCGGGTAAAGCAGTCGCACTGATATCGACCGTTTCGCCGACACAAATACCGACGTCTTCCGCCGGCTCGTCGATGTTGATTAAAATTTCGGAGACGGTTACGGTGATTTGCTCCGTTGTCACACAAACGCCGCGCGTGGCGGTCAGCGTGTAAGTCGTTGTCTCTTGCGGCACCGCAGATACGTTGGGTTGCGTAGGGTCGCCTACAATACCCGCACTCGGTGTCCACAAATATTCTGCATCCTCTTCGGCTTCTAATATACTCAAAATTGTCGTGTCGCCTAAGCAAATACCGATATCGGGATTAAGCGTCAGAGCAACGGGTTGAAAAACTTCTACCGTTACTGAGTCAACGGAAGGAAAAATACAGTTGGAAACAGTGTTGTTTGCCGTCAAATAATAAGTCGTCGTCTGCTCGGGGAAGACCGTCGGGTTGGCTTCATTTGAGGTGAAACCCGCCGGCTCGCTGACCCAAGAGTAGCTTGTGTTGGGAAATTGGCTGCCGCCGAGTTCGTAGCTGCCGCCGTTGCAAAGCTGCACGTCGTCGCTGACCACGTACTGCGCCGCCGCGTCATCGACTACCGTCAAAATCATTTGGTCGGTGATGACGCAGTCTTCCGTAACCAGAGTCACATTGTAAGTATAAGTGCCCGGACCGGAGGGAGTTATTAACGGAGAAGCAGTTTCCCCGTCTTCAATCGTGCCTTCGGGACCTGTCCAAAAATAATCGCCTTCTTCGTAAATTTGACCGGCAACTATTTCGATGGTTTCGCCGTCACAAACGGTTAAGTCCGGACCTGCGTCCGCGTTGTAAACGTTGACGGTGACTGTGCTTTCGGAAGAATAGCATACTCCGCTTATCGTTAAGGTATATTCGGTCGTTTCCTGCGGATTGGCAATCGGGTCGGGGCAATCATTACAAGAAAGCGTCTGACTCGGCGACCAGGTAATATCGCCGACCGCGCCTTCTACCTCTAACTGTACCGGCACCCCCTGACAAATTTCCGCATCTTCTACCGCAATCGTCGGATTATTCGGAGCATCCAAAACGCCGTCGCCCGAGGGGGAAAAGTCCACTTCAACCATTCCGCTCAAAATATTACCTTGCCAATCATTGACCAAAACCACGTAAACTTCTCCTTGCGTAGTAGCAATCGTACTGACAAAATCATCGTTTAATGAGCCGTCAACACCTTCACAATCATATAATTCCGTTTGCGGTACACCTGTGTCCGGGTGAATATCAATCAAGCCCGTAGGTTCCTGACCTCCGGAATAAGAAGAAGCAAGCGGTTCGGTAGTACTGATTATATTGATAATCGAGTCGGGATTGCCGCAGACGCCTTCGTTGGTAAAAGGTCCCCATACGTTAAAGTCAATATCCGAAGCCTCGGCGGGGTCGGCAGCATTAAAAATAAAGCCGAAGGGCCCGTCAACGGCCGCTTCCATGGTAAACCAATAAAAATTAGCGGCGTTAGGACCGCCCCAACAACCGTCGTTGGCGTCCGTTACGGGAATATCCTGAAAAAAGTCGGTACTGAAGGAAAATTGCGTGGGTAACCCGTCTTCGCCCGCGCAGCCGTTGATCGGATTGCAAAGTGCATTTTCTAAAGAAGGATTGACCAAACAAGGGCCGGGCTGAATGCTGATGTCGAAATCCGTACAGCCGTCCGCATTGGCAACTATAATATAATACGTGCCGCCCGCGCTCAAATCCGCCGAGCCGAGCGTGCTTGTCGTCGAGATAGCCACACATTCGGAAGCAGGATTATCCGGCGGACCGTTTAAGACCAAAACACCCGTTCCCGCTGCCGCATTTTCTATCGTGATAGTGTAACAATCATCGACCATGCCGTCGGTAGTATAAGTAAAAACCGCCTCGGGACCCGCCATAAAATCGGGAGTACCACAGGCCGTTTCCTGAAAAGTAGCCGCATTATCGCAAGTCGTCAGGTTGTCCGACTCGAAAGGCAAAGCGGGAATAACCGTGATGTCGTCGAGCGAAGAGTCGCAATCCAAAGAGCTGCACTGCCACGATAATGCAAAGCCTTCCTGCTGACCGCTGCCGTCGGTGGTCATTTGTATCGTAATGCAATCGCTGTCGGTTTGTATTTCAAAAAGATTACCGTTGGCGGCACCGGAAAGAGTAGAAATAACGGGCGCATCCGTATCGTTGCCCGCATAGAAAATCAGTTCATCAAAATTATTTTCCAAATTATAATCCGCGATATTGATGACGATACATTCGTTAAAAGCATCGGGGCAGATGGTAAACACACAGTTTTCGCCGCTCATATAGTCGCCGTCCGGGCCGCCGCTGTCGTACAAAGTACCGAAGCAGGAACTCGAAGCCATATCTTGGCACATATTAAAAAACGGCACAAATTCGCTCACACATAACGTAAACTCACCTGAGTTGGGCGTGCCCGTCGCCGAGTAATCGTTGATGCGGAGGTAGTAAATTTCGCCCGGCGTCAGACCCGGCAAGTCGATGGACAGATTGGTATTGCCGTCCGCCGCTGAAGCGCAGTCGTATTCGGCCAACTCATCGCAACTGCCGTCGATACGGTACACCGCGATTTGCGGATTTTGAATACCGTTGTCATTGTCATTTGAGGAAAGCAACTGCACCGTAAAGTCGATAATCGAACCGTCGGCGGGCGTCGTAAACGTAAACCACACGTCATTATCGGGCGTAGTGGTAAAGCAAACGGGCGTATTGTCAAAGGGCAAAACACTCGCCGTAGCGTTGCTGTTACTGTACACCGTATTATCGGGACAGTTGGGTGCCTCGCCGAGCGAAATCGCATCCGCGCACTCGTCCGCGCCGTCGGTTTGAGCGAACACACTAAGGGTGCAGCAAAAAAAGGAAAGGAGAAGTAAGAATTTTCTCATTCTGAAATATTTAAGTTTGGTTGTCGGTACAATAAGTTGCGAGAAAAAGGCCGACAGGTTTGTTATTTTTTCAGGAAAGGATTGATAATAAATTTTACAACGTGAGAATAAAGAGTTTGAGAAGTCTAAAATCTAAAATCTAACGTCTGTTTATTCAAAGACTGCCAAAAATAGACAAATTTCTTAATACCAAAAATCTAAAGGCAATCAATGACGGGAAGTTTGCGAATAAAAGACTTCTAAGCGCGTTTTTTAAATCGAATCCGACGGTCGATTAAGTTCTTTTCATTTTTCGGAAATTTACTTTGAAACCAATACAGCAGTAAAGCGATCACCACGCCCATCGTCGCTCCGACATAAATATCTTTCAAAAAATGCTGCACCAAATAGATACGCGAAATGCCGATGAGCAAAGCGATAATAAAGCACACAAAATTCAAAAAATTCTTTTCCTTCAGCAAAAAAGCCAAAATACCGAACAGCGCAAAGCCCGACATGGTATGCCCGGACGGAAAACTCGTCTGCCCGGTCACGGTATGCACCCCGTCGATGAGGTTGACAGTGTCTAAATTTCCGAGTTTTTCAAAAAACAAAATCGGTCGATCGTGTCCGAAAAATGCCTTACTGCCGAAACTGACAATCATCGTCACGATGCCTGTCGCGCCGACCAAAGCCGCGTAACGAAAGCGAATAAAAAGAAAGATAAAAACCAAGGCGAGATAGGTCGGTTCTTCGCCGACTTTGGTAAACCAAGTAAAGAAAAACTCCCCGAAGGGCGTGCGATTTTCGCTGAAATACAAAATAAAATCGCCGGTCTGAATGCGCATCAAAAAGTAAGCCCCGACGAGCAGAAAAACGAGCATACACAGAAACCAAACTTTGTTTTCTTTGACAATTTCCCACAGCGAAAGCGGGCGCGCGGCAAGGTCGGCGGGCAGCGGAGAAGCGGTGTTTTCTTTCATGCCGCAATGTTAGGAATTTTTCTGCGAAAAATTGGTTGGTAGGTGGTAGTTGGTGGTTG
>JAHDCG010000134.1:5617-16187 GCA_020629965.1 Saprospiraceae bacterium
TGGTAGTTGGTGGTTGATGGCGGGGGAGTGGTTTTTGCTTTTGAGAATCTTTTGCTTGAGATTTCGATTTTTTGCTTGGAAGTTAATTTTTTCCGGCTTTGCAGAGACTTGCAACCGCACGTCTAAGGTGAAGGCGGCAATGCTCTCTCAGAATTTTTCGATTATCCGATTTTATTATCTTCTGCCGGGGATTAGACGTGGCAATGCCACGTCTCTACAAAGCCGGGAGACAGGATTTGGATCTTTAATTTTATGTTCCTTTTCATAGCGCAAGAGACGCTTTTTCCCGCACCTGTACAAACATGAAGTTCGTAAAATAAAATCCGTAAAAATCCGCCTTATCCGCTAAATCCGCGAATCTGCCGGAGTCGCTTGAGACGCTTTTTCCCGCGTCCGTACGGGGCGGGTTTATGACTTCTGGGATAAAAAGCGGGGCTGTCGAACTTCTAAAGTCCGACAACCCCTTTTTTTTTAATTTCAACAAAATCTTACTTCCCGCTTCTCACCTCCACATTTTCCGCTTTCAGTTCCGTCACCGTAATTTCCGTGCGGCGGTTCACCTGATGTTCGGCTTCGGTGCATTGCACGCCGTTGGAGCAGCGGTTTTGAATGCGGGTTTCGCCGTAGCCGCGTGCCGTGATGCGGTTGCGGGCGATGCCGCGTGAGATGATGTATTCAACCGCAGAGTCGGCGCGGCGTTGTGAGAGGTTGAGGTTGTAATCGTCCTTACCGCGGGCGTCCGTGTGCGAGCCGAGTTCGATTTCCATACTCGGGTAGCGGTTCATCAGGCGTACTACTTTTTCCAGTTCAATGGCTGCATCGGGGCGGATATTCGCCTTGTCAAAATCGTAATACACATCTTCGACCACAATCACCAAACCTTTTTCTACGGGCGGCGCGAGTTTCAAAGTAATCTTTTCGGTCGGCTCCGGATTAGCTTTGATTTTTTTGCTGCTTAAAGTCAGAAAGTCATCGACCAAGTCTGCCTTCGAGGCGCGGAAGTCGTAATTGCAGTCAGCGTCTATTTGCGTCGCAAAACTACCGTCGGCGGCGGTGATGAAATTCAAAACCTCCTCGTCGCAGGTATTTTTAATGACCACCCGCGCACTCGCAATCGGCTCTAAAGTCTGTACATTCAGCACCACACCCGCCAAATCTTTCATCACTTTTATCGGCACCAAAGGCAGAGAATACACCTCGACGGCTTCCAGTTCTTCCGCCGAAACGGTGATGCTGAAAGGCTCGAAACCGGGTTTGTTTACGTCGATTTTGTACATCCCGTTGGGCACGGTGGTGTACTCAATCGGCTTTTTCTTTTTTGAAAGCACCTCTTTCGGCTGCAATTTATCGGCATCCAAAAAGACGGTATTCGGGATTTTATCCACCAAAGGTGTAATGACAATATCCGCATCTTCGAGTTGAATATCCGTCTCCGCATTTGTTACAATCAACTGAATATCAATCGGTTTCTCTTCATTTTTCCAAACCCAAACGTCGTCCGCCCCCTTGCCGCCGTTGCGGTTGCTGCACAAAAATCCGCTGATGCCGTCGTCGTTGATGTTGTAAGAAAAGTCGTCGAAACGCGAGTTAATCGGTCTCGGCAGACTCTCGGGCTTCGACCACAGCCCGTCCTTTTGTACCGACATAAAAATATCGACGCCGCCGTAACCTTTGTGACCGTTGGAAGCAAAAAACAGGCGACCGTCATCGTCGATAAACGGAAAATATTCCGTGCCTTGACTGTTGATTTCGCCCCGCAAAATCTGCATTTCGCCCCACTTACCGTTGTCGTAAGAAACCGACCACAGGTTGTAATCTTTGTCCTTGCCGGGCGGGCGATTAGAAGCAAAATACAGCGTCTTCCCGTCCGCCGAAAAAGTCGGGTGAATGTCCGAAAAATCCGGTGTGTTAAACGGCAGCGGCTTCACGTTTGTCCACTTACTATCGACCCGCTCGGCGGTGAAAAGCTGCAAAACTTTCAAATCCGGCTCGGGTACATAACTGCGCGTATAGACCATCAATTTTTGGTTGGGGTGAACGGTCGGCACCGCATCGTGGTACTTGATTTTGATTTCGCCTTCGGAAGAGTAGGGGGCTTGATAATCGCCGTTCGGCTTTTTGTCGGAAAAATACAAATCGGCGTACAACTCGTCTTTCAGTTCCGGGTCCACACAGATGATGCCTTGCTTTTCGCGTGCCGTTGTCACTATCAATTTGTTTTGATAAGGAATGGCGTGAAAGTCGTTAAATTCGCTGTTCACTATCTCCAAGTTGCGCACCGTGTAGCCGTTTTTTTGGGCAAAAGCGGAACCGGCGGCAAAAAAGCAAAGCAGGAAAGTTATTTTGAAAATCGGTTTCATAGAAAAACGGTTGACGATTGACGGTTGATGGTTGACGGGCGTTACTTGAACATACGAGCGTTTCGTGAATATCGTTTCGGTCTGCGAAGCGGTTTTGCCCCTCTCTTCTCTCACCTTTCTCTTCTTTCCCCTACAAGAAACGGGGATGCACGATGTCACAATTCTTACACGGCAACGTATAGCCCGCTAAAATCTCGAAACTGCCGCTTGTTTCCGTGTTCAATGCAGAGGTCGTAAAGTCCATTGCCGCACCGATGCGAATGCCTTTGTTGAAATAGTATTGCACCAAAAAATCAAAGCTGTCGCCGAGGCGGTAGCCCGCGCCGACCATGATGTGTTTGACGAAAAATGCGTTCAAATTTAAGTCCAGTTCAAACGGCGTACTCGGGTTGAAAGTCACCAAAGCATTAGGTAAAAGTTCGACGTTTTTGTTGATTTCAAAATTCATTCCGCCCATTGCGTAGTACGTGTTAAGGCTCGGCGTAAAGACGGCATCTTCACTGTACAAACCGTTTTTGAGCAGGCGCGGCGCACTCAATCCGGCGTAGTAATTTTTGCCCGTGTAGTGCACTCCGAAACCGAAATTCGGCGTCGTAGAGGTCTCGCCGCCCGCGCCCGCGAGGATGTCGCCGGGATCCACGCCTTCCGCCTGCGCCCAGTTGATGCGGTTTTGCTCCATGCGAGCCGAGACGCCGAAAGCCAATTTGTCATAGCGCGACAGCTCGATGCGGTAAGCGTAAGAACCGCTGACCACGAGCGTTTCGTAAAAGCCGATTTTGTCGGATGTAACGGACAAACCGACGGCACTCGACCCGTCTTTCAGCGGGCTGTGCCCGAAGATATTGATGGTTTGCGGCGCACCCTCGATGCCCGTCCACCACTGATTGCGGTAGATGGCACCGATGTCCAAGACCTCGGGATTTCCGGTAAAAGCCGGATTATAATTTAATTTGTTGAACATAAAATGCGTGAATATCACGTCACTTTGTCCGAAAGCACTGCCGGCAAAAAGGCAGCAAAAGCACAGGTAAATAAATTTTTTCATGACACGGAATTTGGCGGGAGGTCTCTTAGGAGTACTTCCCTTTTATTTTTTGACTGCGAAAACGGAATGCAGTTGTTTTATTTTGGTTTACGGTTTACGGTTGACGGTTTACGGGCGCACTCGGTTAAATCATGCGGGAGCCGTCCACCGTAAACCGTTTGACCGTCCACCGTTTACTTCACGATAGTGATATAACCCTGACGACTATTCTCGCCGTCGGGCGTTAAATTGAGCAGGTAAAAATAAGTACCCGCCGGCAGGTCGTCGCCGTCGCGTTTACCGTCCCAATCATTGTTATAAGGCTCGGCGGAATAGACCTCGTCGCCCCAGCGATTGAAAATGAGGATAGTATTTTCGGGAAAATTATTTTCTAAACAGTCCACGAAAAAAGTCTCGTTGTCGGCATCGCCGTTAGGTGTGAAATAGTTCGGAATAAAGCAATCTTCGCCGATGACCGTGACGTAAACCACGGCTTCGTCGCAGGTCGTGGCGCAGACTTCCGAGCAAATTTGGTAAACAAAACTGTCGATGCCCGTAAAGCCTGCGTCGGGCGTGTAAAGGACGGTATCGTCGTCGTTAAATACCGCCGTTCCGCTTTGCGGAGCTTCGCTGATGCTGTTCGTAAAATCGGAATTGTTACCCATCAAATCGTTGTCCATGACGGGAATATTAATCGGCGATTCCTGTTGCGTTTCCGCTTCGTCTTCAAAGGCATCCACGCCGCTGACAACGCTGATGTCGATGGCATCCGAGACTGCAAATGCACCGCAGTTACCCGTTATTTCCACAAAATATTCGCCCTCGTTATCGAATGTGAAAGGGCTGATGGTGAGGTTGGCATTATTGCCGCTGCCGAGGGAAACGGTGTTGCCGTTGCTTGTGAAAAAGAATTCGTATTCTGCGTCGGGAATGTTGGCGTCCGCGCTGAAGGTGATTTGACCGCCGTTGCAGGCAATCTCATTATCGACCGTCAGTTCGTCGGAAATATTGTTGTTCTGAATGATGACTTCCGTTCCGACTTCCGCCGAGGCGCAACCGTTCGGGGTGGTCAGCGAAAGGGTATAAGTGCCCGCCTGCGCCGCCTGTACGTCGGAAATGACGGTGACGATTTCGCCGTTTTCCGCGACCGTTCCCGTTTCCGAGAAACCGTTCGGGCCTGACCAAGTGAAAGTAATTGCACCCGTTGACTCCGCCGTATTGCTGCCGACTAAAGTCACGTCTTCGCCGGGGCAAACGATGCCGCCGCCCGCGATTTCCGCTGCCACGGGAATATTTTCAATGAAAATATCGAAAGTGCCGACGCCGATGGGGCAGGCATTATCCGTTGATAACAGCAAAATGTATTCGCCCGTATCCTGAATACCCGCGTTCGGAATGCTCGCCGAAAAGCCTTCGGTGCCGTTGACCGTGCCGGAGGCAAAAATGCCGTTGCTGTTTTCCCAAGTCCAAATCACCGTCTCGACGTTCGGGTTACTGTTAGCCGCGCTGAGGTTGATGGTTTCGCCCGCGCAGTAGGTACCTTCGCCCGTCAGATTGTTGATGACGACGGCGGGGTCGAGCATGACTTCGACGGGGACAGAGTCCGCCGCACAGCCCAAATTTGTCTCGACAATGAGGAACCAGGTACCGTCCCAATCGTCGTTCAGTTCGGTGGTGAAAAAATTCAGCGGTTGGTCGCCGGCAATGGTTTCCGTCACGGAAAAACCGTCGGGAGCCAACCAAGTGTAGGTAATTTCGTCAATCGCGTCGTTGGTATTTTGCGCCGAAAATTCGACGGGGAAAGTTTGACAGTAAGTGCCGCCGCCTGTGACGTTTTCAATAACGGGTGTTTCGTTGACCGCAATATCGAGAGTCAAGGCTTCGTTTTCGCAGGCAAAATTCGGTAAGTCCAAAGTCAAAGTATAAGTGCCTGCGCTCGCCGTCGAAATGTCACTGACCGTCGCCGGGAAAGGCCCGGTTACCGGTGCCGTGCCCGTAAAGCTGAAGGCGTCCGGACCCGTCCAAGTATAATTGATTTCGTCATCGCCGCCGAGGTTGCTTTCCGCCGTCAAGACGGCATCGTCACCTGCGCAGTAAGTATCCGCGCCGCTGACGTTGCTGTATTCTACGGCGTCGATAAACGCTAACGTAAAAGTCGAAGATTGACTTTGGCAGGCACTTTCGATGTCTAAAGTGTATTCGCCGGCGAGGTCTGCCGTAAAGTCGTTCAGCACGAAAGTCGCTGTGTCGGTATTCATTACCGTAAGAGACTCATTGAGACCGGGACCCGCAACGGTAAACATAATTTCGCCCGCGCCGTCGGTATTGTTGGTGGCTTCGATGTTGATTTCCTCGCCTTCGCAGTATGCGCCCGCGCCCGTCAGGCTGAACACCGGGAAAGGTTCGGGACTTGCATTGACGCTGACGGAAGAGGTGTCGGAGTCGCAGCCGTTGCTGTTTTGCAAGACCAAATCGTAGTCACCGAGGTAGTCGCTTTCCAGGTCATTGATGATGTAGCTCACCGAGCCGTCGGCCGCTACCGTATCGCTGACCGTGCTGCCGTCGGGCAAAATGAGTGTGTAGTTGCTTGCATTATCGGTCGTAGCGTTTAAAACGATGCTGTCGCCGGCACAGAGGTCGGTCGGCAGGATTTGGAAAAAGCCCGAAACCTGCGGGTCGGGTGCGATTTGCACTTCAAACGCGAAGTTTTCCGCCGTTGCACAGCCGGTCGCATTTTCGATTTGCAGACTGTAATTCGTGCTGACTGTTTGGTTCGGCAGGTTGAGAATTAAAGTATCATTTTGCTGACTCGGTGCAGCATCAATTATTATACCCTCCGCATCGAAAAGCGTAAAGTCGTAGTCGAGCGCATCCGTTAAAAAGGCAAGAACTTTGACATCTTCTCCCTCGCAAAACTGCATGGTGTTACTTTCTAAAAATACGCTGTCAACCTGCGGCAGCGGATTTATTTCCACCGTCACGGTTGCCGTATCCGAAACACACTCGCGGTTATTTTCCGCAAAAACGGCGTAAGTGCCCGCAAGTTCCGGGGCGGCCGTACCCAAACTGAAAGCGACGCTTTGGTTGCCGATAACCGTGTCGCGGAAAATGACATTTTCGCCTTCCAAAAAAGTAAAATAAATTTCTTCCTCTACGATTTGCGTATTGGTCGCGGTCAAAACGACTTCTTCCGCGCCCGCGCAGTAGGCGTCCGCCGAGGCGGCGAGGGTTACAATCGGTGTCGTTTCTTCGCCGCACACGCAATCGTCGGAAATGGTGACGGTGAAACTGCCCGCGCCGTTGCCTTCGAATTGGATAAAAGTCCAATAATCGAAAATTTTATTGTCTCCGAAATTATTGTCGTAAGTGAAGGGGATGTCGGTCGGTTGGGGTTCGCCCGTGCCGCCGCCACTGACTTCGCCGCCGGGGAAGTTTGTATTATCGTAGTAAAATTCGGTGGGAATCGGATTGCCCGCTTCGTTGATGAGGTTGAAAGTTACGCCGCCCGGATTGTTTTCGACGTCGATAATCGGAATGTGAATTTCACCCCCGCGAATGCTGATATTGTAGTTTATCGTAAAGCCTTCATCGACCGGCAGCGGATTACCGAAGCCGTCATTCCCGTCCCAAAAAATGCTGTCCGTACCGGCTTCTACGAAAGTAAAAATGCGACGGTCGATGTCGTCGGTAAAGTCACCGTCGCCGTTGAGGTCGAGTTCTAAAGTCGTCGTACCGCCGAGGTTGGTATCGAAAACGGCAAAACCGCCGATACCCGTCTGTGCCGTATTCGGGTCGCACTGAATACCGTCGCTGTCAAAACCGACAAAGTTGAAATTGGTAAAAGTCAAGGCCGGATTGAAAACGGGTGTGTTGTTCAGCCAAGTCGAATGCGTGTTTTGACCGGGCGCGAAAATATCGGTTACAGTCGCACTATCGGGCAAATCAGCGGCGGGCAAATTAAAAAATACCTTGTTGTTAATCAATCCTTCGTTGTCTTCCGCCATGAGCTGGTAGAGGTACAATTCGTCGGCTTCCCACGTTTCGGGAAAACGTGAAACCGTGTAGGCGTCGGCATCGACCGAGCGATAAATCGGATTGCGCTCGCCGTCGGTAATGCCGAAAGAATTAGAACCGACCGTAAAACGGAACGGGTCGATTTCATTAAAATTGACCTGATAAGTAAAACCGTCCCGCGATAAAATGTAGAAAACGGGAGAAGTGGAATTTCCGTTTTCGGAAACCTCCGAAACGTATTTGTTCGAGTAAACGCGACCCGTCAGAAGGTTGCCGCCCGCATCGCCCGCCGCATTTTGCGAGACCGTAATATCCCAGGCCAAAACAGCGCGCTGAATAGTAGGTTGGTCGTTCGCACGCGTCCAGTCTGCACCGTTGAGAATGTTGTCATAGCTGTTTTCCGACTCGCCCGGAAAATCAAAAACTACCGTCCACACCCCTGCATGATCGACATCGACGGCAATGACGCCGGGGGAGTAGCCTTCGCCGTTGCCGGTCGGACCGCTGATTTCCTGCGTGCGGTTAAAAATGACCGCCGTACCGCTGCCGTCGCTGTTGTCAAAAGTGACATGCAGTGTACCGTCGGGACGATAGACATTGATAAATCCGCCGGAAATACCGACGTGGCTGGCACCGAGATTGATAAACTCACCGGCGGCGGCATAGACTTTCATCTGTTGATTATCGCGGGTATCGAGAAATAATCTTTGCCCGTCGTAGTCGAGGAAATCTTTGGAACCTTCGGCAAGAACCTCCGAAGGGAAGTGCAGGAATGCGGTCAGGAAAAAGCAAAAAAGGGCGGCTGTGCGTACCAATTGACTTGGTCGCAGCCGTGTTTTGTTAACGCTGTTCATGTTCAAGGGACGTTTCGGTTTCTGAAAAAAAAATAGCTTTTTCACTTATTCCGACGCTCGATTTAAAAAAAAGGAGTGTGGTTGCGTGAAAAATACCGATGACTTGTAAAATTATGTTCGGATTTTACAAAAGTCGTTTATCTGAAAAACCCAATGGTTTATCAGCAAGTAACCGGGTGTTTTAATTTGTTTTTTAAAATTTACTACGCATAAAAATCGGCGCAAAGATAGCGTTTTAAATAAATCGAAGAACTATTTAAACGGCTTGCGCTGATTACAGACGATTGCGGACAATCGACAATTTTTTTGTTGTTCAAAGTTGATTTTGTTGTCTGAGAATGCCGGGTCGTCCGGTTAAGAAACAAAGCGAACAGGTACGACGCGGCTTGACAATGTGCGGTAGATGACAGGAAATGCTGAATGAAAAGGCAAATATCAATAAAATTTTTCAATCTACGGAAGTTTAAGAGCAATTTTAAAGCCAAAAACGCGAGGATGAGGTTTGCCGGCGAGACCGCATAAAGGGCTAAGTCGATATTCGATTTTTCTACCCGAAACTTTCATAGTTTTGCCCCGCCGCAGTTACCCGCACCGTAGCTTCGACTTCAGTCGAACGGCTAAAATTTAAAACATAATCATGCTCCCGGAAATCTACCTGCTCGCCTTGCTTTTCTTCACTATCGCTCTGTTTTACGCCTCGGCGGGCTTCGGCGGCGGGTCGAGTTATTTGGCGGTGTTGGCTCTGTTTCCGACGTTGGCTTTTACGGAAATGCGTTTGCTTGCTTTGCTGTGCAACATCACGGTCGTCAGCGGTTCGGTGTACCTTTTTTACAAGCAAAATTTGTTGAAAATACAGCGGATTTTGCCTTTAATTTTGTTGAGTGTACCTTTTGCATATCTGGGCGGTACACTGCGCATCCGTCAGGATTTTTTCTTTTTGCTGCTGGGTTTGACGCTGTTTGCGGCGGCTGTGGCTATGCTTTTTTTAGGGAAAGATGCTACTCAAAAGGTGACTTTGAGTCACCCTGTGAGTGAATACAAATCCGCCAAATTCAGCAGCGGAATAATCGGCAGCGGCATCGGTTTTTTGTCCGGTCTGGTGGGTATCGGCGGCGGTATTTTCTTGTCGCCCTTGCTGTATTTACTGCGTTGGGGGCGGGCAAAACAAATTGCGGCGTGCACGGCGGTTTTTATTTTGGTCAACTCGGCGGCGGGTTTAATCGGACAAATTGCCACCCACGGCTTTACCCTCGACCCCCAAGTCGCCGCCATTTTAATGAGCAGCGTTTTCCTCGGCGGACAAATCGGCGCGCGCCTGACCGTTTTTAAATTATCGCCCGTTTTAGTGAAAAGAATCACGGCAATTCTGATTTTAGCAGTGTCAATCAGATTGCTCTACAAGGCATCGGAGGCTTACCTGTAGCCCCTCCGTCCACCGTTTCACCGTCCACCGTAAAAAACCGTCCACCGTAATATTACACCCAACCGACAAGCAATTCCGCCCCGTTTCCCGGTTTTTCCGCATCTTTGCCCCCGTGAATTTAGCAAAAGAAATATACCTTTTAGTCCGCAAGGAAATGCTGCTCGAATGGCGACAAAAATACGCCCTGAGCGGAATTTTGCTCTACGTGCTGTCCACGGTTTTCATCGTTTTTGTCGCCTCCGTACAGCCTAAAAGGGAAGTGTGGAACTCGCTGTTTTGGATTATCGTACTTTTTGCTTCCATCAATGCAGTCACGAAAAGTTTTGTGCAGGAAAACGGGAATCGGCAGTTATATTACTATTCGATGTTCAATCCGCTTGCCGTTTTGGCGGCAAAAATGCTGTACAATACCGGACTTTTGCTGCTGTTAAGTTTTTTAAGTTGGGCGGCATTCAGCTTTGTCTCCGGCGGACAAGTCAAAGACACACAACAATTTTTCTGGGCTTTATTTCTCGGCAGCACGGGCTTTTCGGTGACTTTTACCTTCATCAGCGCGATTGCTTCCAAAGCCAAAAACTCGGCGACGCTCATGGCAATTTTGGGCTTTCCGCTCATCATTCCCGTGCTTTTGATTTTGTTGAAAATTTCGGCAAATGCCCTGCGTTTAATGCAAGACACGGACGTGGGCAGTGATATGTTGCTGTTGGTAGGACTGGATTTGGCTTTGGTCGGGATGGGGATTTTGTTGTTTCCTTATCTTTGGCGGGACTGAGGTTGGTTGGTGGCGGGGGAGCCGTACTGAATGCCCCCAACCCCGGAGCGGGGAGTATCTATCTTCAAAAATAAAATTCGTTTCGGATTTAGATACGCTTTTAAAAAGGTGGAAATTCAAAGT
>JAHDCG010000135.1 GCA_020629965.1 Saprospiraceae bacterium
TAAAAATTTACCGATGCTTTGTATTTTCAACCGTCAACCGTCAACCGTCAACCGGCAACCGTCAACCGTCAACCGTCAACCGTCAACCGTCAACCGGCAACCGGCAACTATCTCCGTTGTAAAACAATCTTCTTCGTCATCGTCTTCCCGTTTTGCGAAACCGCTAAAAAGTAGCTGCCTGTTCCGTTTTGGCTCAGGTCGATATTGTCTTGAAAGGCGCCCGTAAAGTCGGATAAATCGTAGCTGTAAATTTCACGTCCGAGACTGTTGTAGATGCGCACCGCCGTATCGCCGCGCTCCGGCAGATTAAATTTTACTGTAAACATCCCCATGCTCGGATTCGGAAAAACCTCCGTGCTGCTGACCGCCAAGTTGCTCTCACGCGGCATATCTACACCGTATTCTTCACGCATTTTATCAACCTCATCGGCACTGACATTTTCGGTTTTCGCCTCCATATCCGACACATCGACGGCTTCGGGGCTGCGGTTGAGGCGCACATCCGCGTCGCGGTCGCGGTCGCGGTCGGGGTCATCGTTATCGTCGTTATCTCGGAAAATCGTTACGTTTCGGTCGTCGTCGCAATCGCGTGAGTCTCTTTTAGCATTGACCACGCCGCGTTTAGTCATTTTATCACCGTCGCGTCTGATGTCGACTTTCATTTCCGCACCGGGTTCGGCATTGTCTATCGCCGTAGTCAAATCCGTCCAATCGTATATCAGGCGGTCGTTGATAGCCAAAATGCGGTCGTTGGTTTGCAATCCCATATCATCGGCAGCAGAATTATCGACTACCCGCACGATGACCTTTCCCTGCGAACTGTGCATAGAACTGACGCCCAAAAACGGCTCGTCGCATTCATTCCGACCGGAGCTAAAAGAACGCTCCCCGAAGGTAATCGGCGCCGTCATTTTCTTTCCGTCCCGAATAAAAAGCACCTCCGCTTTATCGCCGATTTCGTATTTGTCGATAATGTCATTCAGACTTTGTTCGCGCCCCGTGCGATAGGTGTCGATGCCGTACACATAATCAAAAACCCGCAACCCCGCTTTTTCCGCCGCCGAGCCTTTGTAAATTGTTTTAACGTATTTTCCGTAAGGATTGTCAAATTCCAAAAAGTCCGCCTTATCGCGCGACACCGAGCGACTGCCGATACCCAAAAATGCGCCGTCGCCGTAAACTTTTACGTTGCTGTCACCTTCAAAAAAATCTTCTAAATCTTCTTCCAGATTTTCGCCCCAACGCTCCATTTTCTCCCCGAAACGCTCCGCCCAGCCTTCCGCATCTTCCTCGATGCGCTCGCCCATTCGCTCAAAGCTTTCACCCAATCGCTCCATCGAACGCTCGAAGCGACTGTCGCCGCCGTGGCTGTAACTGTACTCACGGCGGTCATAATCACGTGCACCCATTTCCGTTTTACCGCGTCGCTCTTCGCCGTTTTGCAGATAAACGAGGACGGCATTTTCTCCTGTCCCGGTAGTGCGCATGGCATTCTTAATATCCGTCCAGTCCGTGATGCGGTAGTCATTCAGATACATCAAAATGTCGCCGTCTTTCATGCCCGCTTTTTCGGCGGTCGAGCCGTCGGTGATATTTACCTTTACGCCGCGGTCAACGGTTGCAACGTGTGACACACCTAAGAAAGGCTTTTCCCCGTCTCGTGCTTGGTCGGTGTAGTCGTGACTGCTGTCGGCGGGGCTGCCGAAGGTGACATTCACGGTGCGGTTTTTACCTTTTCTGACGTAGTGCAAAGTCGTTTTATCGCCCGCCCGGTAGTCGCGCAAATGTGCCGTAAAGCCCTTGTCCGCGCTAAACTCGGAATTGTCGAAGCGATAGATATAATCGAAAGGCTGTAAGCCCGCTTCATCCGCAGCACTGCCCGCTACCACGCGACTGACCATCACGCCGTGCGGGTTATCAAGTCCTAATTTGCGTGCTTTTTCACGGGAAATTTCGTCGGACTCGACACCGAGAAAGGAACGGTCGGAGTCGTAATGTTGTGCAACGGAAAAATTCGGCAGCAACAGGCCGACGGCGAGAAATAAGGTAAATAATGCTTTCATGTCTTATGATTTGTTGAATCGTTGAACTGTTGAATTGTTGAACGGGTAAATCTTGCAGATTGCCGTTATTTGCGGAATTGTGTAATTGGACGAATCTATACTACGCGATTTTCAATATACATTGATTTGTCAAGAATGACCGCTCAACTTTGCGAAGGTTGCACTCGTTTTATACTTTTTTCATAAAACTTCACAAAAATTTAACCGCTGCGGCTGTGAAAGCGTGTAATTTGCGCGTCCGATATATGGTTGGTGGTTGATAGTTGTTGGTTGACGGACGGCTTTCGGTTTTTGCATACGGATGTGGTTTGCTTGCATTGAGTGGTTTTCTGTGTGTGACAAGAATTGATAAGCGGAGGAGGCGGATATAGCGGATTGACGCGGATTTTTCTTTTGTAAAATACGCTCGAAGTTATGAAACATCATCTACAAATGCCAACGGCATGGGGCACTTCAGCCCGGTTTACCTCTAAATGTATGTAAATGCCGAGAGGGGGGAGACGCGCGGTAGCGTGTCTAATATCTAACGTCTAAAATCTAATTTTTTCTACACATGAATTTTCAAAAAATCTTCTTTTTTTTCTCCTTCATTCTAACCGTACACCTCGCCTTTGCGCAGGACAATGCGTACAAAGTCAGTGCGGTCGGATTTTATAATCTCGAAAACTTATTCGACACGCTGCACGTAGAAGGCGGGCGCGATGAAGAGTTTACGCCGAAAGGAGCGAAGGCTTACACGCGCGAAGTTTACTTCGACAAACTCGGCAAACTCGCCCGGGTTATCAGCGAAGCGGGCACGGAAATGACGCCCGACGGCTTGGCGATTTTGGGAGTGTGTGAGGTGGAAAATATTACCGTTTTGGAGGATTTGGTGAAGGAGGAAGCTATTGCTGACCGCAATTATCAAATTGCGCACATCGACTCGCCCGACGAGCGCGGCATCGACGTCGGTCTGCTTTACAATCCAAAATATTTTGCAGTGACAAATATGGTCGCCACGCCGATTTTGATGTTTCGGTCGGACAGCAGCCGCAATTTTACCCGCGATATTTTGCTCGTATCGGGAAAAGCGGACGGCGAAGAGCTGCATATTTTGGTCAATCACTGGCCTTCGCGCGGCGGTCAGGATGCGGCGGAAAAAGGCAGAAATCAGGGCGGCGAATTGAACCGCAATATTATCGACTCGCTGCAAAATATCAATCCCGCCGCTAAAATCCTCGTTATGGGCGACCTCAATGACAACCCCAACGATGACTCGGTTGCCAAATATCTCGGCGCGAAAAAAGACAAGAAAAAACTGAAGAAAACGGACATGTACAATCCGTACTACAAACTGTACAGAAAGGGCTACGGCTCGACGGCTTGGCGTGACACTTGGAGTCTTTTCGACCAAGTTATCGTCTCCGGCGGTCTGGTGCTAAACGACCCGGCGGAAGGTTGGCATTTCTATCAGGCAAAAGTGATGAACAAACCTTACATGATTCAGAAATCGGGACAATACAAAGGCTACCCGATGCGCGCTTTTTCGGGCGATACTTACACGGGCGGCTACAGTGACCACTTTCCGAGTTATGTGTTTTTGATAAAGAAAAGCTGAACGATGTACGATTTACGATTTACGATTTTACGATGTACGATTGCTTGAGAAACGTGGGATGCTTTATTTTTGTGGTTGACGTTTGTCCGGTTTCGTAAACAAAAATTATTGAGGTTTGTAGTTTGCTTGATAGGTGAAATTTTGCTTTTTGGTTGGCATAGTCGAAAGTGCAAGATTTAATTTTTGTGACAAATGAAAATCAAAGGTCTCCCGAAGTGTAACGAAAAACAACGAAAGCCGTCCATCAACCATCAACTATCAACCACCAACCATGCAGAAGCTTCGCTGGAAAATAGCCCAAGCCGCCGAGATACGCTGGTGGCAAAATTATCTGAAAGGAAAATCGGAGAGTGAATATTTGGCGTGGAAGCTGAATTATTGGCAGGAGTTTATGCAAAAAATCGGGGTACAGCCTGCGCCCGGCGAAGAAATACTGGATATGGGCTGCGGTCCTGCCGGAGTATTCATCGCTTTACCGGATAATGCGGTGACGGCCGTTGACCCGCTTTTGGATGACTATGCAGCAAAATTACCGCATTTTTCGCCCGGGCGTTACCCGCATACACGCTTTGTCACGACACCTTTTGAAGAGTTTACGACCGATAGAAAATTCGATAAGATTTTCTGTTTGAATGCCGTTAATCACGTCGCGGATTTGGCTTTGTGTTTTGATAAATTGGCAGAAATGACTGCCCCCGACGGCACTTTGGTCGTCAGTATCGACGCACACAATTACGGTTTTTTCAAAAGACTTTTTCGCCTCCTCCCCGGTGATATTTTGCATCCGCATCAGTATGATTTGCAGGAATACGAGACCATGCTGACCGACCGAGGTTTGAAAATCGAGCGGCGGGAGTTGATTAAATCGGAGTTCTTTTTTGATTATTATGCTTTGGTGTGTAGGAGAGAGGTGAGAGGGGGTGCTTCGCGCTGTTAATATTTTTGGAAAAAAACTGAATTTGCGTGTAACCCCTGATGTCAGGAACAGAGTTACAAATCTATCAACCATCAACCATCAACCATCAACCAACATAATGGTTTACGGAGGACAAAACAGAGAAAAATATACCGCCGGTGAGTACGCAACTTACATCGGCGCGACTTTGGCTTTGGTCGCGGGCATTGTGCTGTACGTGGGCGAAATTCGTTATTTTGACAGTTACATCGAGGTCGGCAAAATGCTGTTGATTGCTTTTGCCGCAGGTTTGGCGGCGGGCATTTTGCTCGGTTACGCTTTGCGCGGCAAGGCGGAGTCATTGACCGAAAAAGTGCAGATTTATATTTTCGGCATTGTGGTGTGTATGATTTTTGCGCCGCTGCCGGTTTCTTTAGTTAATCGGCATTTGGATTTTTCCGCACCGCGCGAAGAGGTCGTACAGATAGTCAATGTCGAACCGCAGTTTGCTTCCGCCGGCGGTCTTTTGGAAGGAGAAAAAGCGACACCCAACCAAGTCAGAGTCGAGTTTTTGCACAAGAACGAAAGGTATGATTTTACCTCCAAAAATTTGCGTTTTGTCGGTATGGAAAGGGGGCAGGAGACGAGTTTGACCTTCCGGGAGGGGCTGTTTGGTTTTGAATATTTTGAAAGAGAGTAGCGGCCGTAAAACCGTCCGCCGTCCACCGTAAAACCGTGCACCTCATTTTAGCTTATCGACTAAAGTCGATGCTACGGTGCGGGCAGCCGTTTACCCCCCGATAGGTATCGGGGCGTCCGCCTAATCAAGTCCCTTCACCGCTATCTCCAAAATTTCCACCCGTCTTTCCCGCGCCGCGCCGATACTGTACACCGAGTTGCGCAAATCTTCCAAATCATCACTGACGCCTTTTTGCGCCGTGCTTTCACCGTAAGATTGTTCCGATATTTCTAAGCTGCCCGACCGGATGTAGGGCAGAAAAATACCGTTTGAGTACGTGGCAAAGTGATTGCGTACGCTACTGATGCGTCGCTTACCGAGGGCTTCGTTGTAGTCGCTTTGCGCGCGCGGACTTGTAAATCCTTTGACAATAATATCGACTTCATCCCCTTTTTGCAGCCTTTGCAATAAAAGGTCTGAAAAGATAAACAGATAGCGGTAGCCTTTTTCGACTTCATTGTTAAAGAAGTCGTCGATGAGTTCTTCTGCGGCGTAATGGTCTTCCTCGGGCAGCGGGGCGGCGTATTTTTCGCGGTATTCGGCTTGTCTTCGGCGGTAAGACTCGTAAGTTGTTGCGTAGTCTTTTTTTGTCGTCGTGCGGCGGGTGCGTTTGTCGGGTTCGTCATTGTCGAAGTAGAGGGCGAAGGGCTCAAAATCCGCTAACGATTTCGGATCGGGCGGGGTAGCGGGCAGCGTATCGACGGGCGGTATTTCGGTGATTTGCGGGGGCGGCAGGCTGTCGGTCGGCGGGGTAGCGGGGGAGATAGCGACGGCATAAATGTCGTTGCAGCAGGTCTTATTGTTGCGGTCTAAGTACATGGAACCCAAGCGATTAGAGGATAAATATCCTTTTTGCGTGTTTGAATTGAAAAAATAGTACAAGTCGTTGTAGCTGCTGTTAATCGGCAGTCCTAAATTTTCGGGTTTCTGCCAACCGGCTTTTTCCTTTTTGCTTGCATAAATATCGTAGCCGCCGAAGGTAAATCTGCCGTCGGTGCTGAAAAAGAGGGTTTGAGAGGCGGTTTCCCAATAAGGTGTGAGGTCGTCCGCTGCGGTGTTGAGTTCCGTCAGATTTTCGGGTTTGCCGAATTTTCCGTCCGTTATTTCACTGAGCCACAAATCATTTCCGCCTTTGCCGCCCGGGCGGTCGGAAGAAAAGATGATAATTTCCTTTTTCCGCAAAGAATCGTAGCCGACCGTCGGTTGTGTGGAAGTGTATTTGTCTGAATTCATAAATTCCGGAAGAGCGATCGCTTTGAGATAACGGTTGCCGCGCCGGTTTTTTTCGCGGTAATATAATTTGCAGCGAATGCCGTCGGTCTCCGTAAAATCACAAATCGTAAAGTACATTCGCTTGCCGTCGAGACTGAAAGCGGTGTGTGCCGTGTGCTTTTCGGCGACGTTGACGTTGCCGCGTAAAGTTCTGCCTTTACTGCCCGATTTTGCGGTCAGCAGTTTGGTGTAGCGGCGCGGCGGGTCGTGTTTATCGTCTTTATCAAGAAAGCGAAAAGAAGAATAATAGAGCAAATCGTCTTGCAAATACGGCGCAAATTCGCTGTAAGGCGTATTGATTTTTTTGTCGAAATGCGTGATTTCCGTCAGAGGGTCGGGCACGGCACGGGCGGCGGCGCGGCAGTTTTCAATTTCGATTTTCGCCCGTTCGGTCAGATTTTTGTCTTTACCTAATGACTTGACAGTCAGGTATTTGTTGAAGTAATCGACCGCCCCGACGTAGTCGCCCCGTTGCTTTTTGACTAAAGCCGCATAGTAAGATGCTTGCGGAAATTTTTCTCTTTCCTTGCTTTGCATCACCTTTTCGTAGTACTCCGCCGCAAGGTCGAAGGCCGAAAAATTGCGGGCCGCCTGCGCGTAGCCGTACTGTAGTGACACCTCGTCGGGGGCAATGCCGAGTGCCTCGCGATAATAGGTGAGGGCAGCGTGGTAATTCTTTTCGGCGAGCGATTTTTCGGCGGCTTTTTGGTAAGATTTCAGGGTTTGTGCGCTGCCTGCCAATGACAGACTCAAACACAAAATCAGCGTAAGCAAAAAGATAAAACGATTACTTTTCATTTCACAAAAATAATAAAAATGCCCGCAAAAGGGCTTCGCACAAAATGCCGTTTGTCGGCAAACCGAAAAAATATTGAAAATATAATAAATTTCAGAACTTACTGAAAGTATGACATTTTACGGATAGTATGAAATTATGCTTAATTTAAGTTTTTTTAGTATGATTTTATGAGAAATAGTGCAAAATGATGCTTAACTTAGCAGGAGATAAAGCGTTTTACCGCAAAGCAAAAATGCTTAAGTCGAATAATGTCATTCGACGGTTCAATTTTACACATTCTATGGCAGTTCATCTCGCAGTCATTTTGACTGATGCAAATAAAAAAATACTCTGGGTTAATGACGATTTTACCGTTATTACCGGCTACTCTCTGAGTGAAGTCGTCGGGCGCAAACCGAGTCTGCTGCAAGGCAGAGAAACGAATCCCGAAACCATCAAACGCTTGCGCAAAGCAATTGAAGCGCAGGTTCCTTTTAAAGACGAAGTTATCAATTATCGTAAAAACGGTGAGAAATATCTGTGCAAGTTAGTTATCCATCCGATTTTTGACGATGATAAACAACTTATCAATTTTATCGCCTTTGAAATGGACGGCACGCGTCATCCCGACGACCGCACCGTACCGCTGATGAACCTCGAAGAACGCTACCGTACCAGCAGTTTGCGCGGACAGGAAGGCGCAAAACTTTTTTACCGTCTGAAAACTATGATTGCCGACGAGCAATTATATTTACAACCGGGTCTGACCTTAAAAAGCCTCGCCGATACTTTGGATACAAATACCAAATATTTGTCGCAGGTCGTCAATTTTCATTCCGGACAAAATCTGCAGGTCTTTATCAATACTTTCCGAGTCAACGAAGCCAAAGAAAAGATGCAGGATGAAAAAAACGCCAATCATACCCTCTACGGTATTGCGATGCAGTGCGGGTTTAAAAACAAGTCCACATTTTATAAGGTATTCAAGCAACAAACCGGACTGACCCCTTTGGAGTTTATCAAATCCGCTAAGCTAAAGGAAAAAGAAACTGCTTAGTATTTTTCTTGCTCTACCGTAAAAAAAGGCCGCACATAATTCAGTTATTTGCGGCTTTTTTAATGGAGGAACAGAGATGTTAGATGTCAGACTTTAGACTGCTTCCCTAACCTCCCGACCCCTCAACCTCCAAACCTCTTCTCAATTATGAAGCTAAACTTTCCCGAGATAGTTCGCGCCGCCTGGGACAACTACGATGCCTCCGGCAAAATACTCCGCATTACCGACATCAGCGTGCGGGTCAGCACCAATTATGTCTATAAAGTCGAGTTTGAAAATCGCGGTTTTGTCATTGCCAAATTGTCTTATTTCGGAAAGTTCGAGCACTTCAAAGAAGACCACACCATTATCAATTCGCTGTCGAATAATCTGCCTTATCCTTACGATAATTTTTTGTCGCGCAGCCTGATGTTGGGTACGGAAACCTACGTTTTTCGCTATCGACACAACGAAAACGACGTGTGGGTTGCTTTCTATCGACCGGTTACCATTAAGCACAAACTGCCCGCCCGCCTCGACGATAAAATCATCAAAAAACTCGGTCGAGGCTTCGCGGATTTTCACAAAGCCTGCTACTCGGTGCGCAATACGCTGCCGCCCTCTTCCAAGACTTTTCAGTCCGATACTCTCGATTTAATCGACATTTTGGAAAGTGCGGACGGCAAGAAACGCTACGGAGAGCACCGCGCCGTGCTGCTGCATCATTGCGACGTACTGCTGGAGCGCACCGAAAAACTGAACAGCGAAAAGCTGCACCGCATCCCGGTTTTTACGGATTGGAATATCGGAAATTTTTCGGTGACGGGCAGTTACAAACTCTACTCGCGGTGGGATTACGACTGGTTTCGGATGAGTTCGCGCATGATGGATTTTTACTTTTTCAGCCGCGTCGTCTCGGATGTAGGCGACCGCACGGTGTGGACGTATAACATCGAACCGATGTCGGAAGAGCGATTTATTACCTTTTTGAAAAGCTACCACAAGGTTTATCCGCTCATCGAAACCGAAATTCGCTCTTTGCAGGAGGTCTATCGCTTTTTCATTCTCAACTACGTCGTCAAAGAAGGGCATTATTTTTTCGAGAACAAATACGCGGAAAAATTGCAGCGCGAAGCCACGGAAATTTACCTGCCGAGCATTGAGTTTTTTCAGCCGGACAGCTTGCTGAGGGCACTTTTTGGTTGACGGTTGTCAGTTGTCGGTTGCCCGTCATCGGAAGAGAAACCGTTGCTTGAAGAGCCTAACGTCTAAAATCTAACGTCTAAAATCTCCTTTTACTCAATCGCTTTTTGTACAATTGCCATAAAATCCTCGTCGCTTTTCACCTTATTTAACTTCGCCGGCTCGATACTCGACTTGTATTCCGGGTACAGCTCGGTGCGCACGGCGGCGAGGGCGGCATAGTCTTCCGTGAGGACTTTGCGCAACACTTGTACACTTTCGGCATCGTTGATGCGCACGGCTTCCGCGAGGCGTTCGAGGTTGGTTGTCAGATTTTTTACCGCATTCTTTTCGCTTTGTTGCGCGTTCATCAGTTCCGATTTCTCGGCTCTTTGTTGCAGACGCGCATCGTTATTTTGGGCGAAGGAAAGGCTTGTCAAAAAGAGGACGAAGCAAAAGGAAAATATATATTTCATTGGTGATGATTTTAGTAATTCGGAATTGAATTTGCATGAATACTTGTGAGAGATACCGAACGCAAAATACCGGTTTTGTGATAATTTTACACAAAATCGGCTGTTTTTTGCCTGAAATGTTAGATTTTTGTCGAAATGATGTTCACCGAAAGACATTTACCGCAGCAAATGCCGCCGAAAAGACTGGATGATTACCTCGCCGAGGGCTGGTATCGTTCCGGTCAGTCGGTCTTTACCTGCAATTTTTTACTTAAAGAAGGCAATTTGTATTCCGTCGTTTGGACGCGGTTGCCGCTGCACGATTTTGCATTTCGGCGCGGACAGCGCAAGTTGATGAATAAGGTCAAAAAGCGGTTCGATATTGTCATTCGACCCGAAGAAATTACCTCCGAAAAAGAGGAACTGTACCAAATTTACCGCGAAGATTTTAAAGGAAATTTAGCATCTTCCCTCCGCTCCTCTCTTTTCGACGGCGGCAAAAAAAACATCTATAATACTTGGGAAATATGCGTGTACGACGCCGATAAACTCGTGGCGTTCAGCATTTTCGATCTCGGTGCCGACTCCGTGCAAAGCATCAAAGCGGTCTATGACCCGGACTACAAAAATTACAGTTTGGGCTATTTTACCATGCTTGCCGAAATTGAATATAGCCTGCAGCGCGATGACAGTTACTACTATCCCGGCTACGTGGTGCCGGGCTATCCCGCTTTCGACTATAAACTGCGCGCCGGCGTTATGCAATATTTTCGGACGGAAGAGCGTGATTGGCGACCTTATACCGAGTTTGACCCGACTACTTCGCTGCGCAAAATTATGCAGGAAAAACTCGAAACGCTGCAACAGGCACTCGGTCGGCGCGGCATTCCGACGCGCATGAGCATTTACCCGCTGTACGAGACGGTTTTTTGGAATCTTGAGTCGCGCTATCATTTGACCTATCCGCTGGTGTTGCAGATTTACCCCGATTTTCATCTGAATAATCACCTGATGTACGTCTATGACCCCGAAAATTTGCAGTACCGTTTCTTATCCTGTAACTCCTTACAGGATGTAACCGAGTATTTTACACATCACTTGCAGCCCGACCCGAAGGTTTCGCTCATCACCGATTTGCTCGGTATGTCAGACAGTTTTTTGGCGGGCAACAGTCCTAAAGAGGCCATCTATCGGATGAAACTGTGGATGAGTCGTCAGATGTTTTTGTGAAAAGTTCTTTTTTTTACTTGCAAAAAATTACCTTTGTGTAAAGCCGCTCTATTCGGGGATGAAAGTGTCGGATTAGGGATTAAACATCGCCGAATTACCGGAATTTTTGCGGGTGCAAAATAAAATTCAAGATTTCATACAAATTTAGTGAACAGATTTTAAACTGTTTTCGTTCTATCTTCAAAACCTGAAAGCAAAAATAAATTACAGTTTTCCCGCAGGGAAGTAAAGAATAATTTTAAGTCGGATAGTAGCGTCGAAAGGATACATTATTAATGCCTTTCGGCGCCTTTTTTTTAGATAAAATTGAAAAAAATGAGAAAAAAGAAGAAAAAAAAATACGAAGTGAACTTTATGAAAGCCGTGCAGCGCAAGGCGAAAATGAAAGTGCTTTTTAAAAAATTAACCAAGAAAAATAAGAAGAGGAAGCCGACGAAATTCTAATTTAAACGCTGCCAACGTCTTTTTTCGCGCCGCAAAAGCGAAGTAAACTTTTGCGGCAGTGCCGTCGATATGCACAGCAACTCACTGCTGACGGGGTGCAAAAACTCCAAACCGATTGCCGCCAAAAACAGACCTTTTCCTTTGTAAATTTCACCCTCCTTACCGTACAGTTTATCGCCGAAAATCGGAAAACCCGCCCCCGAGGTATGCTTCCGAATTTGGTGCGTTCTGCCCGTAGTCGGGTACAAATGCAGCAAACTTAAATGCTCATTGCGCAGCGAAGGCACACAGTCCGCCCGCTCGTATTTTGTGCTTGATTCCTTACCGTCGATTGCCGCATTGAAGAATCCTTCCTCCGCCGTTTTACCGATTACGACTGCCGCATATTTTTTCCGAATTTCCCGCGCCGCAAACATTTCTCCCAAGCGAATTTGCGCCTGCGTTGTCTTCGCTGCGATTATTAAACCGCTCGTCGCCGCATCCAGACGGTGTACCGGTCGCGCATGTTTCAACGCAAACTCTTCCGTGCTTTTTTGCAAATTAAAATCCAGACAATTCTGCAAAGTTTTGAAAGCATTCCCCGCCGTCATCAGTCCCGCCGGCTTCACGACGACCGCTAAATGTGCATCTTCGTACACGACCGAAATGTCGATTTCGTAAGGCTTCGGCGCACGTTTTTGTAAGTCGAAAAGCTCGATGATATCGCCGCCCGCTACGTGCTTGCCCGTGCCGGCCTTTTCACCGTTCACATAAACTTCCCCTCGGTCAATGGCTTTTTTCATCCCCTTCCGCGACGGAATGTGACGAAAAATACCCGCGCAGTAATCACTCAGGCGCAGCCCGAAAATGTGTGGAGGAACGGTATGTTTTTCTAATTTTAGGATGTTTGACGGTTTGACGGTGGACGGTTTGACGGTGGACGGTAGAACGGTTTACGGTGGACGGAAATACGGTAAGGTAACTGACAACTATAAAAAAATTTATATCAAGAAAACATGATAACCCCGATAAAATTCTGCTCTCAAGCAAAAAGCGTCAGCCAACCATCAACTACTAACCATCAATCACCAACTAATTAGCCATTTGCCGCAAAGCCGCCGCCCCCTCCGTCCGAACTCCTTCCTTCGGCAAAGTAAAGAAAAATTCGGCACCTCGACCCGCCGTACTTTCGACGCGGATGCTGCCGCCCGCCCGTTCGACAACCTTTTTGACAAGGGCGAGTCCCATGCCCGAGCCGCTGTATTTTTCGCGGTTGTGCAGTCTTTTAAACATCATAAAAATTTGCTCGCCGTATTCGGGGTCGATGCCGATACCGTTGTCCGAAACGATAAATTCGCAAAATGCAGGAAATTCGCGGCAGTCGATTCTTACCTCCGGCCGTTCGCTTTCATTGTATTTGATGCCGTTTTCGATAAGATTTTTAAAAATAGTGAGCAGGTAAGGGCGTACCGCCGTCAGCACGGGCAGGGGAGTGTAGGTGACGACGGCATTTTTTTCTTTCATCAGGGTTTGCAGACTCGCTTTTACGTCTTCGATTACTTCTTCCGTGTCGGTTTGCGTTCGGTATTCTTCCTGATGACCGATGCGCGAATATTGCAGCACGTCTTCGATTAAGTCGTGCATCTGGTGCGTATTTTTTTTGATAAAATTCAGATAAACCGTTGTTTCTTCGTCTTCTTGTTTGCGCAATCGACGTTGCAGCAAGCCTGTGAAACTCGCAATATTGCGCAGCGGTTCTTTCAAATCGTGGGAAGTAATAAAAGCAAATCGCTCCAGCTCTTCGTTGGTTTCGGAGAGGTTTTGGTTCAGATATTCCAAGTCTTGCGTGCGTTCCGCGACGCGTTCCTGTAAGATTTTATTTTGATTATTTTGGATGTAATTTCGATAGAATAAAAAGCCTGAACCACATAAAGCTAATAAAATTAAGAGGACGGCGATACTGTTGCGCGCGTTTTGCTGCTCGATCAGAGCCTCGCTTTCCGCCTGCTTTGATTTGAGCAAAGCTACTTCGTTTTCCTGCTCGCGAATGCTGTAACTGATTTGCAGTGCGTTGATTTTTCGCGATTTTTCGCGATTGATTATTTCATTCGAGACTTCGATAAATTTATTTTGTGTCTCATAAGCCGCCGCGTGAAGACCGAGTGCAGCTTGACATTTGGCTTTGTATTCCAGAAGATTTTTTGTAACCTCGGCGGCTTGACTGACATCGGTGAGGGCGAGTCCTTTGGCGGTATGACGCAGGGCGGCAGCGTATTTTTTTGCGCGAAAATCATTGACCGCAAACTCCGAATACAGCATGGCAAGCGTCTCGGTGTCGTTGATTTTTTCGGCAAGAGCAAAGGCTTCGCGGAAATTTCTTTCGGCGTCCGCCTGATTTTCCTCCGCCCGAAAAACCCTGCCTGCACTCAGTAAAATTTTTGCCGACAGTAAATCGTCCTCGTTGCGAGCGGCGTATTTTTTAGCTTGTTGAAAGTAAGTCCGAGCCGTTTCGTATCTTTTTTTAATAAAATGTACCGAACCGATATTGTATAGGCAGGAGGCGATTCTGAAGGTGTTTTCTTCCTGCCGGGCAAATTGCAAACCGCGCTGAAAATGCAGCAAAGCATTGTCATAGTCCTCGATTTTTTGCTGCAGCAGTCCGATATTCATCAGCGTCACGCCCTGCGTCAGGTCGTTAGTGACTTCACTGATTTCCAAAGACTTCAGATAATATTCCAGAGCCACCTCGTAGTTGCCGCGCCGCTGATGCGCAAAGCCGAGATTATTCAGGCTGCGCCCGACGAGGGTTTTATCATCCGCTTCTTCGGCAATCGTCAAAGCCTGCGTCATGTAATGAAAGGCCGAGTCGGTCTCACCTTTTATATCATAACCGATACCGAGATTTTTTAGGGCAGCGGCTTCCTTTATTTTTAATCCGCGACGCAAAGCAGCCTTTCGCGCCAGGTCAGCGTAATAGATAACGGAGTCGGCGGACTTGCGGCGGTACTGCCAGCTCAATTCCGTGAGAATGTCTATTTTTTTTTCCGAATTATTCGTGTTTTTCAGTACATAGGTCAGGCTGTCCGTTATTGTACAAAAACCGGATAGAGGAATAAGTAAAGCGATAAAAACGCTCGCCCGGCGCAGGTACGGAAGCAAATTTTTTTTCATATAAAGAGCAGGCAAAGTGTCGGCGGGAGGAGTGACCGGATGAATAAATTTCGGTCTTATTTACAGAAAGCTAAAATTATACCGAGATTTTAAAAAGATTTGCTACCTTCACCGCGAATTTTCGCTGAAGGCTCGATGTGAGTCCGATTTAAAGTGAATAAAGAAGCGCGTTTTCAAAAGATATTTTCATCTTTGCTCTTCGTCTGAAAAGTTAAAGTATTGCATAAAATGTCTTGTATAATCTAAAAAGCATTTTTATCCGGTCACCACGCGGAAAACTTTTTAAATTAGTGAAATGATTCAGACTTCAACAATTTCCTTACACCCTAACAATTAAGTATGAAATTAAGTCAACTCTGTATTTTTTGTGCTGTGTTTTTTTGCAGCGTTGTTGCGTTGAATGCGCAGGCGGTTATACAAGGTGTCGTGACCGATGAGAGTACCGGTGAAGAGTTAATCGGTGCGACCGTTATCGTGCAGGGCACCGGCGACGGTACGGTGACGGATTACGACGGCAGCTACTCGCTTAAAATTAAAGACCCGCTGCCCGTCAATGTAGTATTCAGCTACATCGGTTACGCAGAAAAAGTGATACCCGTGGCGCAGGCGAATAAGGATTTAAACGTCACTTTGGGCGAAGGCGCGAACGTACTGCAAGAGGTCGTCATCAAGTCGCAGCGTATTTCCGATAAACAAAAAGCCGCACCGCTGACCGTCGAGTCTTTGGATGTTTTGGCGATTAAAGAAACGACTTCCGATAACTTTTACGACGGACTCGGAAATCTGAAAGGCGTTGACTTAACGGCGGCGAGTTTGGGGTTTAAAGTCATCAATACGCGGGGTTTTAATTCGACTTCGCCCGTGCGTTCTCTCCAAATTATCGACGGGGTAGATAACCAATCGCCCGGTCTCAACTTTTCATTGGGTAACTTTTTGGGGGCTTCCGAGTTGGACATTCTCAAAGTCGATTTGATTGTCGGGGCGAGTTCCGCTTTCTACGGCCCGAATGCTTTCAACGGCGTAATCGCCATGGAAACCAAAAGCCCTTTTTACCATCGGGGTCTGGCGGCGAGTATCAAAGGCGGCGAGCGTAATCTGCTGGAAGGCGCCTTCCGCTACGGCGATGCTTTGGAAAATAAAGACGGCAAAAAGTATTTGGGTTATAAAATCAATTTTGCTTACCTGCGTGCGGATGATTGGGAGGCGGAAAACTACGATGAGGTCTATGACCCCGAAAATGAATTTAACGACCGAGGCGCGCCGGGCGGTTA
>JAHDCG010000136.1 GCA_020629965.1 Saprospiraceae bacterium
CGGCACTTGAAAAGCCAAAGTCACGATAATCGGGTCAGGAAAACAAAACCCCTACTCCACCGAATAATCCTGCCCGCCGACGCCCGTCACTTTCAGTCCTTTCCATCCTTGCGGCAGGTCGGCTTTGCGCTGAATAATGCCTTCGTCCGTAATTTCCAAACCTATCATGCCGTTCAGCACGGCTTGCAACATTCCGCCCGCGCCTGTGGCGAAATAGGGATTCGTACCACCGGCCGTTTCCGCTAATACACCGAAAGGCGGCACCTTGTTCGGCTCGTAGCTTTTGACGAATAAATCGTAAGCTTTTTCGCTGTTGCCCATCCGCGAGTACAGAGCGGCGAGTACGCTGTTGCCCATCGCCGGACCGTCTTTCGCCATACGCGGTTCGTAGTATTTCAGGTCTTTTAATATCGTTTCTTCGTCCGTAATGATGTCCAACGGAAACGCCAAAAGGTTGACATCCGCTTGCTTAATCGTCACACCGTCGTAGGTTGCGTTTTCGCGGGTCGTGCCGTCGGGAAATTTTAAAATCGGAATATTATCCGCCACGTGCGCCCAGTCCGGGTCGGGTGTTTTGCCCAATTCCCGGGCCGCCTGCGTCGCGTAGCGCAGCACCGTAATCGCCATGCCGTTGGTAAAGGCATTGTTGTCGATGTTCTCTTCCCATTCGTTTGCGCCGATGACGTTTTTAATGTCGTACTGCCCCGGACCGTTGCGCTCTACACGACTTGTCCAAAAATCCGCAACCTCTTTCAGCATCGGATAACCGCGTGTTTCCAGCCATTCCTTATCTTTTGTCACCTGATAATATTTCCAATACGACCAGCCGACACAGCCCGTGATGTGGTGTTGAAACGGCCCCGTCAATGCCCACACCGGCGTGTCTTCCGTGCCCTCCGCGCTGCTCTCCCACGGAAACATCACGCCGTCGTAGCCGTGCGAAAAGGCGTTGAGCCGCGCTGCTTCCATGCGCTCCCATCGGTACTCCAGCAGCGATTTTGCAATATCGGGTTGCAGCATCAGGAGCGGCGGGTACATCCACAGTTCGGTGTCCCAAAAAATGTGACCGTTATAGCCCAAACCCGACAGCCCCATCGGCGACAGACTGTAAGCCGTGCCCGCCCGCGCAAAAGAATACAGGTGGTAAATCGCAAAACGCACATCGCGCTGCGCCTGCAAATCGCCGTCGATAACGATGTCGCTTTTCCACAATTCCTGCCAGTCCGCCTCGTGTCTTTGCAGCAGACGTTCGATGCCTTCCAACTTCGCAAAAATCGTCAATCGCTCCGCCTCATTGTGCGGGTCGTTGAAGTGTTCCGTCGAAGTCGCGGAAGAAACGACGGCAAAACGGTAGGTTTCGCCCGCTTTCAGTTTCTTCCGAAATTTCGCCAAGTGCATGTTATAATCCCAATCTTCGTGAATAATTTTCGGCTCTTCCCCGTGCTTCTCCGGAAAAATAAAACTATTGCTCGCCGCGACAATGTGTTTGCCGCTCGGCGAATTTCCCACCGAAGTCAGCAGCGGTATCGACACGTGCGGGCGGTCGATTTCGCTGTAAGTGTTACGCACATCCGTCAGGTGCGTCGGTGCTTCGATGACGCTCATCGGTGTGATTTCGACGGCTGCTTTTGCCGTAATTTCGACAATGCTCATCGACGAAAAAGGCAGGTGCCGCAGCGACATCATTTGGTGTTTGACGCTGACTTTATTGCCCGCATCAAAAGTCGTCGTCAGTATCGCCCGCTGCATATCCAAGGTCTGCGCGTAATTTGCAATATTGCTGCGACCGACCCGCATTCCGTCCACATCGAGGTTCATATTGACGTGATTAAAGGTCTTTAAAATGTTGGAAACCCGCCCGCGTTGGTAGTAATCATAAACACCGTTGAGCACGACATCGGTCACTTTCATCGGCTCGGGCGAAGAGACCAAACCCACCATTCCGTTGGCGCAGGTCACGCCGTAATAGTTGCCGGGGTCGATATTTTTAGCCTCGATGTGCCACGGGGAATTCGTTTGAGCGTTAAGCGTGAGGGTCAGGAAAAACAGGAAAAATGCGGTAAATTTCATAACGGTTGAGAATTTGGTTTGAAATGGTTTGAGTCGGTTTGAGTGGTTTGAACGGCTTCGCGTAATACATTAACAATCAGCGCCTTCAGCCCCCTAACCCCCGGAGCGGGGGAACTTTCTCCGGGTCTAAGCTCACGGTAAATTTTGAGTCCGGAGTACTCTCAAAAAATATGCAGCGATAATCATAAAGAATCATCCCGACTGAAGTACGGGACAGGTATCAATCAGCGTCAAGAAATTTTACGAAGTAAAATCCCGAGTCATAACAAATCATAAAAATCCTAAACAATCAGGTTCAAAAAAATCATAATCACACGAGCAAAATCACTCAATCGAAATCTCCGCCTCCACATCCCAGTTCGCCCGCAAAGCCTCGATACTCTTCTCAAAAACCCGCTCCGATTGCCGCCGCTCGTCGTAGTCTCCCGGCGACCACCGACCGTTACCGTCCGTATCTTCTATGATGCGCAAACGGTAAGAACCCGGCGGTAAAGCTACAAAATTATAAGTAAATTGCTCCGTACCTCCGGCTTTCAGACTCTTGATGACTTGGTCTTTCAGCAGCAATTCAAAAACGTAATTTATCGACGCATCCAAGCTGTCAACGGTCAAATTGATATTTCCGAATTCCTTAATATCCGCCGTTTCATAGCTGATTTCGACCGTGTCGCGGTTGCTCGCGTCGTAAATGTCGTACACCGCACCGGGCAGTAAAGTCAGGTCGTAAGTCACCCCCGTTTTCGGTTTAAAAGTCAAATTCAGCGTCCGCTTTTCGATGCTGTCAACGGCGATGCTGTTTTTCACCGGGGTGCGCAAAGTATCCGTAGTAAAAAGAATACTATCCGTGACGATGCTGTCAACGGGATGATTGAAAATGAGTTTTATCGGTTTGGTCGGGTTCAGTTTTTGTGTCCCGAATTTCTTATTTTCCAAAAAGAAAGTATCGGTTTTGAGATATTCCGTTTTAGAAAAAGCCTCAACGGTCAGCGTGTCGATGTACTCGCCCTCGCCCACGTAGAAGTCCCAAGTGCCGCCGGCCGGGTCGTCGTACCACAGCAGCAGACTGTCGTCTTTTACCTCTTTGACGACCGTTTGTCCGAAGTCGAAATAATCTATTTTTGCCTCCGTCGGCGGGCGGTCGAACAGCAACCGCACCACACCGTAGCCTTCCTGATTGTCTTCCAAAAGGCGGGCTTTGGGGTCTGCGGTAAAGGCACTCAATCGCAAATCTTGCGGTTGCAAACTGTCGCTGACAATCAACAGACTGTCCGAAAAACCGATTTGCTCGGTGTCGGCATTGTACAGATAATCGAGATTAGAGTCCTTCAGTACAAAGATTTTAAAAGTATCCGCTCGCAGATTTTGAATTTTAAAATTTCCGTTTTTATCCGTGCGCGCGAAGTAAAAAGGGCGTTCGGAATAGACCACGCTGTCCGCCAAGTTATCGTACAGCATCACCAAAATATCCTCGACCGGGTCGCCGCTAAAGGAGTCTTTTACCTTGCCGCCGACCGACAGGCTGTCGATAAAATCACCCGTTGAAAAGACGTAGCGCAATTCCGTCGGGTTATTTTCCGTAATGTCCCGAATGGCTTCACCAAAATTTATCACATAAGTCGCATTCTCTTTCAACTCCTCGCGTTCATCAAATTCTAAGCGCACCGATTTTTTGCGAATGTACAAATCCGGCGGGTCGTAGCGCAATGGCGGCGAGGTCACGACCTGCGAAAAAACGTCTTTAAGTTGCACAAATTCATCAAACCAAAACTCCAATTCCTGCTTTTTAAAATTCGTCTGAAAATTGGGTGTCGAGCGCAATGTGTCTAAAACGGGCGGGTCTTCGTCGCGGTCGCCGCCGGTCGGTTGCACGATTTGGGCGCAGCCGATGAGGAAAAGGAGGAACAGAAACGGAAGGTAGTATTTCATTTTTTCGGTGGAAGGTGGATGGTGAACGGGCTGTACTTGACTTTTGTGCTGCAAAAATTTTAGGTTGTGTTTTAAACGAGAAAATCTCACGACGGATTTTTTCGGAAGGGCAAAAATAGAAATTATTAGACCTATTAACTCGAAATTCGTTTTTTGGGTGGGTATGCTCGTCGAAACAAGAGCGGCAATTTTAGCAAAATCTATTAGAAGGTTGACTCACTCAAAAAACAGACAAGTCGAACATTATCCAAGTATCGCACGGCGCAGCGCGACGTTTCTCTTGGTAGCTACGCATTTCAGTTCAGTAACGGCGGCACAGCGTGACGCTCCAATTATATTTTTACGAGTATTTCAAGAGAGGCGTCACGCTGTGCCGCTTCTGTTTAATTTATGTACGTTTCTACCGAGAGGCTCGTCGCTCTGCGCCGGCATAAATCGTAAACTAAAACTCTTTGGCTGACAGCATTCGATTTCGAGTCACCCTGTGAGTAAATTTCACCAAACCGCAGAAATATGAATCAAGAGGGAAAAATCAGCGTAAAATCCTAAAAAATAATAACCAATTCAGCGTAAAAATCATTTTTTCTTGTCGCGGAAAAACCGGTGGGGTTGAAAAGATGGAGCAGACTTCGTTATTTTAAATCCGCAGGAGACGAGAGGCAGCAAGTACGAGGGATGCCCTTGCGCTAACCGATAGCATAAAAAAACCGCATCCCACTGACTAACAGCAAAATGCGGTTTTTCTCAAAAAAGGTTACTAAACTTTTTCTGCTTCGTGCTTGAAACTGTTAGTGCAGGCTCAAAGCGGGTGAAGTTTAGTAATCTTATATCAATCACCACTCTTCAAATTCCTGCGCAAAAACACCGTGAAAAGTAACCCAACGCGGCAGTTCGGTGTCGCCTATGTTCGCTTCCCCGCTGCCGGTACGTTTAAACTTGACACGAAAATGCCCGCGCGCAAATTTATTTTCAAAGTCCAATTCGGTGATTTCTAAGTAGTTATCGCCGTCGTTATGTAACTCAAAGCTTTGTCCCCTTAAATCTTCATCAACGACTTGTGACATTGATGCATAGCATAGACTTTCATTATTGAAAGCTTCGTTAGTGTCGTCTATTACCTCAAAATAACCTATCGAACGAGAACACATATCGAAAGCGAAAGCTATACCGCCTCCCACTTCGGGCTGCGGATTTGAGAAACCATAAGACATAATGCCATTTACTTCAATGTCGTACACCCTCCGTTCCGAATAGTCTTCTGTCTGTACTCCGTTAAAGAAAATAACGGCATCATTCATCGCAACGTTTTCGGGCAAATCGACATCAAAGTCAATGTTTTGTTCTTTATCGCAAGAACAGAAAATAAAGAAAACAACACTCAAAATAATTGAAATTCTTAAGTTTATCATAATTTAATGAATTTTTGAGTGAAAGAAGACTCGCCGCAATTAACAGAAATGTAGTAAATGCCTGAGTTTAGTTGTGCCGTAGTGATTGCAAATTTCTTCTGCCCGTCGATTTGCTGTCGAAGTACAATTTTTCCCTCAACGTTCTTTATTTCCGCCGCATACGCCTTGCCTTGTACCGTAACTGTAAGTTCGTTTGCAGCAGGATTTGGAAAGACAGACAAATCTTTCTCAAGCTGTTCTTCAATTTGAGGCAATTCAGTTTGATTAAAAAGTTGAGGGTTAAAGTTATTTTTAGCTATGAAATCCAAAATGTTCTCTTCTTGAACCTTAGAAATAACAGGAGAACCAAAACCTGATAGTTTATGTCCGTTAAAAGTAGTACTTCCGGTTTGAGTCGCACTATCGAACACCTTAAGACGCAGAATAAAATTTCCGTCAGGTATTTCGTCAATGTTTTCAATGAAATAATTTTGGTCAGAAGATACAAGTTCAAATTCAAACCCATTGTCAGAAACTTCCCAAACATAGGTAAACGGTCCTACTCCGTTGGGAGAAATTGTCGAGTGATAAGTATAAGTATTATCGAGATTATCTAACAAAACGGGACCTACTATGCCAACGGTCAAGTTATTTTCGGGAGAAACCACGGGGGGGGAATCTCTGAAACAAGCAACTCTTCTGCCGTGCTTATCGACCATACGAGCGTTATCTCTACTGTTAGCTCCGCTTGGTACGCCGGGAAAAATATCGACATCGGGATTTGACCAAATAAGCCGTCTCACTCCGTCACACGGAATAGTTCCCATCAAAGTTTTTCGCGGAGATACATTAGGTGGCGCATTCTCTTCTATTACGTTTCCATGTGCATAGGTGATTTTGCCATCACAATTTGCATCACAGTCTCTACATCTTTGGTACCTCGCACCTAACAAATGCCCCAACTCGTGAACAGCCGTAAAATTTCCATCCGTTGCGGCTGTAATCGTAGCAATAGCAAATGCACTATTATTCTTTGCTTTAATGGCTTTAACGATGCCTCCGGTATTAGGATATAGAGGTGCTACAAGTAACAAAACAACGTCTGCAAGATGCTCATCTCTGAGCTCAAAAGCAGTCGAACTGTTTGCTAAATTTTCAATATCAGTTTCCGGGTTTTGTGTTTCCACGAAGCCGGGTAAATTTTCTACCCCTGTAAGTTCAAAATTGAGCCCGCTGGTCAAAGCACTCATATCAGTAGCGGTGTTTGCCTGCATAATAATGTCTTCGGCAACGGAAACAGGATTGCCGCTTACATTTGCGGGTGTCGTAAAAACAACAAGAACACGAACCGTTCTTGACCCGCATACATCTCGCCCCATTGTGACATCATTACCACCGTTTTGCTGGTATCCGTAGGTATCTTCTTCATACTCATCTTCCTCATCTTCGTAATCATTTGGTAAGTCATTGGCAGTACCACACGTATTTGATGAAAGGTGGTCGAAGGTGTACTTTATCAATAAAGCACGATTGTCAGCCAAATCTACAATATCATAGTAGTAGTTGTTTGCAACATCTACTATAAATCCGCGTGTCCTGCCTGCGGTAGTACGTACAATACTAATCGTATTATCCGTATCCAAGTTTTTACCGAGCCAATGATATGTATCCTCAACTTCTTTGTAAATGACATTTTTAGCCAAGAAATCGTAAATAAAATCTTCGCCGGGCAAAGAAAATTGAAGGTGCAGACCATCAACAATGTCAGGTAGATATCCGATGTTTACTATGGAAAAATCCAAAACATCGGGATTGGCGGTAAGATTTGCGATGCGCTGTAAATCCATAGGGTCGGTGACTAACGCTATGTCACTTGCCTCTATGAAAGCAGGTGTGTTTTGCGCTTGCGTTGCCCCCGCAGAAATCAGCAGCAAAATCGCAATGAATGAATGAATGAAACGGTTACTAAAATGTTTAAAGGTCATAATAAGGAATTTAATGAATTACGTTAGGAAATGTCAGTCACAGGGCGATAGTATTTCTTTGGGAATTTAACCGCAAATTAGGGGAGAAAAATAAATTTTACTCCCACTTCTGATTCTGACTGAAATATGAGGAAAAAAATGAGAGCGCTCAGAAATTTATGCTTCTAATTCCTTGATTATCATCTAAGTCTTGATTTTTAGCTTTTTACAAAAAGATAAAACGGTTGACTGATAATTTACAATCTCGAATAAAAAACTTCCCCTTTTCGTACCTTTACACCCGCAAACATCAAACGCAAAAAATCAGCATCCCGATCGAGGTGCGGGATTTTTGCTGCGCTCAAAAAATCCTGACAATTCAGCGTAAAAAAACGCAATACAGCCATGAAAATAAAAACTTACTTCCCGCTTTTGCCGCTCCTTTTTCCTTTAATCACCGTCGCCCAAACCAACGACGAATGTGTCGGCAATACCCTATTGGAAAACGTCGCCGACTACTGCTCGGCCGTCGGCGAATTTAACAATAACGCCGCGACACAATCCCCGCAGCCAAACCCGACCTGTTTTCCGCAGGAGGATATTAACGACGTTTGGTTTTCTTTCAAAGCCGTCGGTACCGATGTCAAAATTCGCGTCGTCGGGGCGGCAGGCAATAACTCGGGCGGCACTTTGCAAAGCCCGCAATTCGCGCTGTACATCGGCGACTGCACGGACTTGACCGAGGTACAATGCTTTTCGGACGCGTTCGGTACGAACATCGCCGAGAGCTTGGCAAACGGCTTGGTACCGGGGCAGACTTACTTTATTCGCGTCGGGGCGCGGGGCGGTAATCAAGGAACTTTTCAGCTTTGTGTCACCAATTTCAACTCCGTACCGCAGCCGTCTTCCGACTGCCCGACGGGCGTTATTTTATGCGATAAGCAAGCCTTTTCGGTCGAAAGTCTGTCCGGCACCGGCTCGCTGAATAATGAGTTGGCGAGCAATGATTGCATCGGTCAGGAATTTAGTTCCGCTTGGTATAAATGGACTTGCGGCGACCCCGGCACACTCGGTTTTACACTCAATCCCGGCAACCCGAACGATGATTTGGATTTCTCCGTTTACGAACTGCCGAACGGCTTGGACGATTGCAGCGAAAAGATTCTGTTGCGCTGCGTGGCCTCCGGCGAAAATGTCGGTCAGCCCTTTTCGCAATGGGAAGCCTGCACGGGCGCGACGGGTCTGCAAGAGGGCGACGGTGATACAAGCGAAGACCCCGGTTGCGCCGGTTCGGACAACAATTTTGCGGAAGCCATCGTCATGGAAGCGGGCAAAAGTTACGCTTTGATTGTCAATAATTTTTCTAACAGCGGTTTTGGTTTTGATATTCAATTTTCGGGAACGGGTACGTTTTTGGGACCGGAACCCGAATTTCTCATCAACCCCGAAGTCGGCACACAATGCGACATCGACGAGGTAGTTTTCTTCGACGACTCCGACATTCCGCCGGGTTTTGTGACGGAATATTTGTGGTTTTTCGGGCAGGATGCCGTGCCGCAAAACGCCGATACGCCCGGGCCGCATACGGTGGTGTACGAGAGTTTCGGGCAAAAAACCATTTTGCTGCAAATCACGACCGAAGAAGGCTGCATCGTGACGCAGGTCAAAGAAGTTTTTATCGAGCCGTGCTGTCCGCCCGATGCCGATTTGGCTCTGAATGTCGAAGAGGTAAACGACCCGCCTTGCTTTGACGAAGCGACCGGCTCGGTGACGGTCAGCGGCAGCGGCGGCGTGCCCGCTTATCAATACAGCCGCGACGGTGTAAATTTTCAGTCGGGCAGCACTTTCGATTTTGTGCCGGCGGGTGATTTTGAGATTTTTATTATCGACAAAAAAGGCTGCCGCGACAGCATCGAGGTCTTTTTGGAAAATCCCGAACCGCTGATTGTCGATGCCGGAACAGACCGCTTCGTTGACCTCGGCGAACCGACGGAACTCAACGGCGCGCTCCTTTCTTTTGACAAACCGACCGGCGACCCGCTGTGGACACCGCCCGGCGACATCACCGCCGACAGCCTGACTTACGACCCCGATTTACTGCCTTTGGTTTCTACCGTTTACACTTTGACGGTCGTCGATACGGCGGGTTGCGTCGCGATGGATTCCGTTTCGGTTTTCGTAGCTTTGCGCCGCCCCGTCTATGCACCGAATGCTTTTTCACCCAATAACGACGGCGTAAACGATAACTTTACAATCTACGGAACGGTCGCCGCGACCCAAATTAAATACCTGCGCATCTACAACCGTTGGGGCAATTTGGTCTTTGAAAATACGGATTTCCCTTTGGGTGAACCCGCTTCGGGTTGGGACGGTTTTTACAAAGGCGAACGCTTGGGCAACGATGTTTTTGCCTACGTGGCGGAGGTCGAATTTATTGACGGCATTACGCTGTTGTTGAAGGGGGATTTGACGCTGCTGAAGTAGGTTGGGAGGTTGGGGAGTTGGGGAAAAACCAAAAACTTCGATTTTTTTCTCCGGTTTGCAGAGACGTGCAACCGGACGTCTTGCCGTGAAAAACGAATACCGCCGGTGAAACAACTCCTGCCTTTTGCAAATGCGAAAAATTGTCTCTCACAATTTCGGAAAATAATCACGACTGAAATTCCGTTACTATCGGTGTTGAAAACGTTTTATCGAATGTATTTCAATCCGACACCTTTCGCTGCGCCCGCCTTTCAAAAACACAAAACGAAAAAATGAAATATATCCTCTGCTCGCTGCTTTTATTTTTCTCTTTAAATATTTTCGCTCAAAATAAATACAAGACCGAAAAAGACGTTTCGGCGAAAGTTTTGTCGAATTATGACGAGGCTTTTCGACAGGCATCGAGCAATCAATTCGAGGCGGCGGAGAAAAATTTGCGGAAGGCACTGGACAAAGAGCCGACCTTTTTAGACGCAAAAATATTGCTCGCCAACGTCCTCTACGAGCGCGAAAATTATGCGGAAGCGGAACGCGAATTTGAGGAAGTATTGCGCATCAATCCCGCCTATAACTATCGCGTTTATTACAACCTCGGCATCACCGAAAGACGCTTGGAAAAATACGACGAGGCGGTCGTACACCTGCGCGATTTTATCAACACCGACCCCGACGAGCGCATGCGCGGCAAAGCGCAGGAGTACATGCGCTCTTCCGAATTTATGGCAAAAGCCGTCGCCAATCCCGTACCTTTCTCACCTGAAAATCTTGGCGCGGGCGTCAATACCGAGCTTTCGGAATACCTGCCCTCTTTCACCGCCGACGGTGAGACTTTGATTTTTACCCGCTTGGACAGAGACGAGGATTTTTTTACGGCAACTAAAGACGCAAACGGCGCGTGGCAAACGGGCGAACCGCTCACCGACATCAACACCGACGATAACGAAGGCGCACAGACCGTGACCGCCGACGGTAAATTTTTGGTCTTCACCGCCTGCAATCGCAAAGACAATATCGGCTCCTGTGACCTTTATTTTTCGGAATTAAAAAACGGTAAATACACCGAACCGCAACTGCTGCCCGAAGGCATCAACACCCGCCAATGGGAGTCGCAACCCTCGCTGACGCCCAACGGCGACGCGCTTTATTTTACCAGTACCCGCCCCGGCGGCGTAGGCAAAAGCGACATTTTTGTCAGCTACCGCATCAACGGCAAATGGACAAATCCGCGCAACCTCGGGCGCACCGTCAATACCGCCGGCGACGACCAAACGCCTTTTATTCACGCCGACGGGCAGACGCTTTATTTCTCTTCCGACGGGCACCCGGGCGTGGGTGAGCGCGACTTGTTTTTTACCCGCTGGAATGCCGAAAAACGTGATTGGGACGAACCGACCAACATGGGCATTCCGATAAATACCGATAAAACCGAAGGTACTTTGGTCGTCAGTCTCGACGGAAAAACCGCTTATTTTGCCTCCGACCGCAAAGATTTTGCGGAAGCCCGGGGCAGAGTGGATTTATATCAATTCGAGTTGTACGAAGCCGCTCGCCCGAGCAAAGTCACCTACGTCAAAGCCATCGTGACCGATGCCGTCACGGGTGCGCCCTTAGAAGCGGAAGTCGAGATTACGAATTTAACGAAAAACTTACCTTACCTTACGGCGGCGACCGACACAGACGGTACTTTTTTGGTCGTGATGGGCGTCGGCAAAGATTACGGATTGAGTGTCAATAAAACGGGCTACCTTTTCTACTCGGATAATTTTGCGCTGGAAAAAGTCAGTGAAGTCAACGAGCCTTTTGTTTTGGAAATTAAACTGACGCCGTTGCCCGACTCGACATCCGCCGAAATCGCTCCTTCCGCCCGACCCGTCGTGCTGAAAAATATCTTCTTTGAAAGCGGAAAAGCCGAACTTTTAGAAAACTCCGTGACCGAACTCAATCGCCTTAAAGCACTTTTGGAAGATAACGCACGCTTGAAAATCCAAATCAACGGACACACCGATAATGTAGGCGGCGACGAGGCTAACTTGACGCTTTCGACCGACCGGGCGCGTGCCGTTTACGATTGGCTCGTTGAGCAGGGCCTCGCCGCCGAACGCCTGAAATACAAAGGCTACGGCGAAAATCAGCCGATAGCCGATAACGACACCGAGGCGGGCAGACGCACCAACCGCCGCACCGAGTTTGTTTTGTGGTAAAGTCTTTGCAGTTGTATCAGCTACTCCGTTTAAACATCACGACACTTATGAAGACTGTTAAAATTTCGATACTGCTGCTGTTCGGTTTTATTAACTGTGCCCTGTTCGGGCAGGAGCAATTAGGGCTGCGTCTGGAGAACTTTTCGGGCATCAATGCGGTTTTTCTGAACCCGGCGGCAACGGTTTCCGTGCCCTTCAAGTGGGATGTCAACATCGTCGGTGCCGGTTTTTTCTTTGAAAATAATTACGGCTTGGTACGCGACGCGAGCGTTTTTGCGTTATTGAGAGAAGGCAATAATTTAGATGTTCGCTTGGCTGAAGATGTGCCCTCGGATATTATTTTGCCGGCAAATGTATTTATCAGCGACTATTTTAACGACGAAAAAGAGCGGTATATCAGTTCGCTGACTACGGTACACGGTCCGAGTGTGATGACAAAATTCGGCGGGCATACCGTCGGTGCTTTTTACAACTTTCGCACGGCATTCGGCGCAGCGAATATTCCCGACAACCTCAGTTATTACGTTTATGACCAACGCGATTTTTTCGATACTTTTCGGGTCACGCCTTTTGACGGGCATTTTATGGCTTGGGATGAAATCGGTTTGAATTACGCTTACGCCTTCGAGACTAATTCGGGTTTTTTAAGTATCGGCACCAATCTGAAATATCTGCGCGGCAAGGAAGCCGCTTATTTTGAAAACGTAAATACCATTGATTTAACGAAAACCGGGCAGGATTCTATCGCTTCGCAACTTGCGGTATTGGAATACGGACTGACGACGGCGAGCCTGGAAGAACAGAATTTTGCGAATAAAACAACGGGTACGGGATTTGGCTTCGACCTCGGTGTCACGGCTACTTTCGGCGGCTATAAAGATGAAGGTTACGATTTGAAACTGGGAATTGCGCTGTTAGATTTTGGTTTAATAAATTTCACGCAAAACGCACAGGCGCACCGGGCGGATATTACGACGTTTACGGAAATCGACCCGGAAACCTTTGACGGCATCGTCGGCACGGAAGATTATCAGGAATTTTTAAACCGCTTCAGTGAGGTTGCGGTCGGCAGTCCGGGCGGCACTTTGCAGGGCAATAATTTTAAAACGGCACTGCCCGCCGGCATCAGCGTGCAGGCGGACTACTCTTTCACGGAAAACATTTTTCTGAATTTTACGGCGGTGCAGAATATGCGTTTTAGGCTGCCGGGCATCAAAAGAAACGATATTTTGGCTTTGACACCGCGTTTCGAGCGCAGATGGTATGCGGTGCAGATGCCCGTCGTTTTTCACAATTACCAAAATTTGCGCGTCGGACTTGCGGGCAGAATTGCCTTTTTGACCCTCGGCACCGACAACATCGGCAGCCTCGTCGGCAGATTTTCCGACCTGACGGGTACGGATTTTTATTTTGCTTTGAAAGTCAATCCTTTCGGACTAAAAACCGGCGACCGATACAGCGGTCCCGGTCGAAAACGCTCGAAAAGAAAAAATGTAAAGTGTTATTTTTGAAAACCGGTTTTTAAAATTTTACAATTTGCAATCCCTTCACTCTTTTCTCAAACCAACGTACGGGTGCCTGTACTTTATCGCCGGTTTGCGTGTCACATTTAAAGAAAAGATAATACAACTGCATGTCGTCTCCCATTACGCGAATGAGTTCTTTCATTCTGCGTTTTCCGCTTTCTGCTTTGTCGTATAAATGAATAGCGCGCCAAGCGTAGTAGGCGTCGTCGTGGCGCAGAGTGATTTCGAGCAGGAGTTGCTCGTCGGTGTATTGTTGTAAAAAATTACGCGCCAAAGCCGCGTGGTGACGCGACCAATCGCGGGGGCGATTGCGGTCTTCGATGTGTTTAAAAGTGTCGTGGACAAAGGTGATAATGCGCAGCTTGCGGCGGGTCTCGGAGTCGATATCGAGTTTTTCAATATTATTTAAAACCTCGCGAATGTGGTGCAAAACCTCTCCTTCCGGATGACCGAACCTCGGTTTTCCCCAAAACAGACCGCGCATAAATTCTTCGTCTTCCAAAAAAGCGCGTTCCAAATCCGTTTCCGGTTCCAGAATGAGGCGAGCTTTAGCAGGATTGACTGAATTCTTATTCACGGGCGCAAAATAATTGTTTTTGCTCGGCAAAAACGGTTTATTTGCGAAAATGTCGGAGGTTAGGTTTTGGTTCAGCATCGTAAAAAGGTGTTCGAGGAGACAGCCGGTAACGGCTAAATCCGGATAAAAGGAATGTGAAATTTGTGCTTATGTAAGTCGAGAAGGATTCGTAAGTTAGACAAAAAATTCGCGCTCGGTCACATCCTTTTCTTGAAATACCCGCTTGCAGCCAACTTCTTTATTGCCCGGCAGGTCTCTTAAGAACCTCACAACCTATTCCGTGTTTACTACTATACGCAATAAGTTTTGTTTTCAGACCAAAACGTTTCAATAAAGACTTAACGATTATGAACATCAAATCCTTTTTCGCCTTCATCTGCGCCGGTATCATCGGCGGACTCATCACCCTCGGCGGCAATTTTTATCTGCAATCCCCGAATAATATCAGCGAAAACGCCTCACAAAATTTCGCACAAAAAGTTAAAAACATAAACGTCGCACCCGCTGCAAACGCTGTGCCGTTCGACTTTACCCGCGCCGCCGAGGTTGGAATGCCCGCCGTGGTACACATCAAATCGACGGCCGGCAGTACCCGAAATCAGAGCCAAAATCAGCCGACCGACCCGTTTCAGTTTTTTTTCGGTGACAGTTTCGGGGAGTTGTTCGGGCAGGGTTCGCCCTTCGGCGGCGGCGGCGGTTTGGGATTGCGGCAGGGTTCGGGTTCGGGTGTGATATACAGCGACGACGGCTACATTGTGACCAATAATCACGTCATCGAATTTGCCGATGAAATCGAAGTGACGCTTTTCGACGACCGAAAATTCGCGGCAACCCTCGTCGGCAGCTACCCGGAGGCGGACGTAGCCGTGCTGAAAATCGACGCGACCGGTCTGCCGACGCTCGAAGTAGCGGACAGCGACCGCGCCAAAGTCGGGCAGTGGGTCGTCGCCATCGGCAATCCCTTCGACCTGACCTCTACCGTGACGGCGGGCATCATCAGTGCCAAAGGGCGCGACATCGACATCATCAAAAGCAACGCCGCCATCGAAAGTTTTATTCAAACCGACGCGGTCGTCAACCCCGGTAACAGCGGCGGCGCGCTGCTCAACGCGGACGGAAAATTGCTCGGCATCAACACCGCGATTTCTACGCGCACGGGCGTTTTTGAAGGTTACAGTTTTGCCATTCCCGCGAAAATCATGCAGGATATTGTCGAAGACATCATCAACTTCGGTGACTACCGTCGCGGTTTTTTGGGGGTGGAAATTTCGGATTTGGATAAAGAATACGCTGCTGAACTCAAAGCAGACGTAAGTAAAGGCGTAGTCATCGAAAAACTCGTACCCGCCGGTGCCGCCGAGTTCGCGGGTGCATTGCCGCGCGATATCATCACGGCTGCCGACGGCAAAGGGGTCGGCAACGCCGCCGAGTTAATCCAAATGTTGAGTCGGGCAAAAGCCGGCGAAACGGTCAACTTGACAATCATCAGAAAAGGACGTACTTTTGAACTGCCGGTCGTGCTGAAAGCCAAATAAGCAATCCGAAAGACAAAGCCCTCTGACTTTAAGATTTTTTTAGCTTTCGGCGTTGAATTTTTTTTCGATTTCAGACGTTCTTCTTCTGTAAACTCAAAAGCACTAAAATCCTCAAATGTTAAAGTTTGCCGGCACTACAAACTAAGCCGCTGAAACCGAAACATTTTCAAAAAATAAGCAGTTATAAAGCTGTATAAAAAACTTGTTTAAAGTTGGTTTTTCGTTTTGTTTTGATGCGTCTGTCCTACCTTGGTGGGGCAGGCGTTTTTTTTTGGACGGTGGACGGTTTTACGGTGGACGGTGGACGGGCGTGTGACTTGGACGGTGGACGGTTTTACGGTGGACGGTGGACGGGTGTGTGACTTGGACGGTGGACGGTTTTACGGTGGACGGTGGACGGG
>JAHDCG010000014.1:0-50627 GCA_020629965.1 Saprospiraceae bacterium
TCGCTACACAACCTGAAAAGAAATGAAAACCAAGAAAATCGTCTTTGCGGCGGGTCTGCTGCTTACCCTTTTTACCTCCCTTTTTGCGCAGGAAAATGTGCCCGTGGTCTCTATGGAACAGGGCGAAATCATCGGTGCTTTACCCTACGGTCGGCATTTTTATTTGCGTGGTTCGGCGGTGCTGCCGAGCGGTGAAATTGCGGACAGTGTCGTCGTGCGCGTTTACAAAACCAATGTGCGCCACCTTGTGCGCAATCAAAAAAACACCAAAGAACTGACCGCCGACGAGAAGAAATATTACACGCAAAGTCGGGCGGACAATCCTTTCTTGGTCGAAAAAAGCGTATGGGTGCGCTACCGTGACCGCGATGCCGAAAATTTTCAGGTTTATATCAACAAGCCGCTGCAATTTGCGCGCGAGTACATCGTCGAGGTCAATTATTTTCGCCGCTATAATTTCGTTTTTTCCAAAAATGAGAAAGACCGGATTTTGCAAAGAGTCCTTGAAGTCACCGAAGATGTCTTTGCGGATGAAGGCGTACTGACGAGCGAACAAACCGCCGATTATTTGAATATGGTCGTCCTCGGTGCGATGCGTCAGCGCGTAGAGGCCTCGGGCGAAGCCTTTTACGGTTTTGATAAATCATTGGAAGCCAACCCGATTGTCAACGCCGCTTCGCTCAACGTTTTGACCAACGACTACCTCAATGTCTTAGGGCCGCAACGTGCCAATTTGCGGGCTTTTCGCCAAAAATTACAAACCGCAAACGAAGATTTAGAGGACGCGCAAGACGACGACGACCGTGAAAGCGCACAGGACGACATCGATAAATTTACCAAACGCATTCGCAGCGCGGAAAGACAAATCGCGGCAACGGAAGCGGAATTGGCGGATAAACTGCAAATCATTCGCCGCCAACTCGCCCTCGTCAGCGTCGAGCGACCCGCAGAAACCACCCGCCCGACCGCCGTTACCGAACTCGACGTCATCAAAGTCGGCACGGCATTCGGCGGCGGCGCCATCTTCTTTAACCCCCGCAACGCCGACATCCGCGAGACGAATGCTATCGCCTACACCGCGCTGAAATTCTACTTTCTGCCCGTCGATAAACGCATTGACAAACCGTATTTGACCAACTATCCCTTCTTCAATCGCGCCTCGATTATGCTGGGTATCGCCACTTCCGGCTCTTTGGAATATCGCGGGCAAGACCTTGAAAAACCCATCGGCATCACGCCCGTCGCCGGCATCAGTTACGACATCAATCGCTATTTCAGCATCGACGCGCTGACGACCGTTTTTCGGCAGCCTTCGACGAGCAGTCTGTCGAGTCAAAAGAAAACCCGCTTCGCACCGGTCATCGGTCTGACTTTTGATTTAGATGCTTTTAATCGTATCAAAAGTTTGACGGGCGGCGAAGGGCCTTATAATGTGAATGTGACGGGGAATTGAGAGAAGGTTTGGAGGTTGGGGAGTTGAGAGGTTGTGGAGTCGAGAGGTTTGGGAGTCAGGGGGAATTTCTAAAGAGAAAAAATCCAAAAAATCCTCAAATCCTGTCTAAAAAAATCTAAAAATCCTCAAATCCTGTCCAAAAAAAAAATCCAAAAAATCCTCAAATCCTGTCAAAAACTAAACTTATGGCAAAACCGAATATAAAATTTATCGACGTCGAAGACCCGTACAAAATACGTTGCGGGGAGCGGCGCATTTTAACGCTGCAAGTCAAGCCGCGTGCGGTCGGTACCTGTACGCTGACGGTTTTTTTGAAAGCGGAAACCTGTTTTTTCGGCGGTGGTAATAAGGAAATCACGCAGACTTTCGAAGTGACGGACAGCAGCGAAAAACGCGAAACGGACATCAATCTGGTGATGATGGGTTCGCGCCCGATTACTTATTCGCTGAATTTGAATGTCAAAGTCGAAAATGCGGACGGGGATGAAAACGATGATTTTATTTTGGTAAAATTGGATTGTCGCAACCCGATGAAAGAAAGCGAGCAGACCGTAGAATTTACTCAGGAAGAATTGACCGAAGTTATCGTACCCGTCGCCGAGCCGGACGCACCTGAACCCCTCGCTGATATCATTGAAGAAGAACTCGATGAAGATATTTTGACGGAAGTCGAACCGACCGAGGAAGAAGACGAAGAAACGACCGAGGAAGAGGACAACGGTGAACCGGACAACGACGAGGAGGACACCGAGGAAGAAGATGAAAACAACTAAAACCCTGCTATGAAAAACGTAAAATTATTCTCCGCTTTACTGCTTTTCGGTCTTTTGGCAACGACCGCCTGCGAACTCGAAGACCCGAATATCGGCACCGTCACCGAGGAAGTTATCGAACTCACCGTTTCCGATACCGAACTGCTCGCCGACGGCAAATCCCGCCTCACCCTCACCGCCGAACTCAAAGAACAAGCCGACCCCAATCTCGACATCACCTTCAATACCGAAGCCGGTTTTTTCCCCGAAGCGGGGCAGGGCGTGCAAATTTTTACCGTTACCGCCTCGGGGCGCACCGCAACGGCAGTGCTACAAAGCGACAACGTAAATACGGATTTTATCAACGTCACCGCTTCCGTCGCCAATTTTCGTGACTCGAAATCCATCGAATTTCTCCGCGCTCTGCCCGACGACATTACCGTCAGCGCAGACCGACAGACCGTCATTGCTAACCGCGTAGATTTTGCGCAAATCACGACCCGCCTTTTCCGCGACAACGGACAGCCGACCGTCGGCTCCCGCGTCGAGTACGAAATTATCGAGCAAGACGCAGCAAGGGCAACCGTCGTGCCTTTCGACTTTGTCAATGAAGAATTAGAAAGCGTAGTGAACGTGAAAAGTGAAAACGGAGTACCGGGCGTAGTGCAGATAAGAGTGAGTGTACCCGGCACGGAAGAGGAAGAATTGCTTACAATAGAATTTGTCGAACAGTAGGAGATTGTTTAGGAGGTTTAAGCGTTTAAGCGTTTAGGCGTTTAAGTGCGCAAGGTCTGCGCGTTCTATCAACCACCAACTATCAACCACCAACTATTTCAACCGCATTTCCATGTAGCGCGGCACGAATCCCATTTCTTCGAAATTTTTGAAATTGGGGTGCGAAGGATTGATGTGCAGAGCCAAGTCGCCGCCCGTTTTATCCAAAGTTTGCTGCATCAGTTTTTTAAAAACGCCGTTGTGTCGGTGCTCGCGGTGTACGGCGAGGTAAGAGAGCAGATGCTCGGACGAGAAGCCGTGCATACCCGTTTTGGTGACGATAGTCGAACCGATAATTTCGCCCGCGTCGTCTTCCACATTGACGATAAACCCCCCGAAAGAAGGTACTTCTTTTACCGCGTAATCGACGGCACTGAGGATGTCGCTTTTCTCCGTTTTGCTGTCTTCCGAATGTTGCTTTAAAAAACTGACGATGCGCTGTTTTTCGGAAAGAGAAACGTTGGTAAACGCGTCGTAGAGGGTGATTTTTGCCATTAGTTCGGTGTAATTTTATTCACAGAAAGAGTGTCGTTTTCTTCAAATTTCGCGGTTCGTCCGCGCACTAAACAACAGCATGTTTTATGTAAGTGAATTGTTCTGAAAAGGCGAGGTTATTTTTTGTTGAATCGTTGAAATGTTGAATTGTTGAGGAAACCCGCTTGAAATTCGGCTTGCGCGGTTTGCGCGCTCAACGCTTCATCCCGACCGAGGTACGGAACAGATCTTTTCAACAACCCAACAAAAAAGAACTATTTTTCAGTCTGCGAAAACTTGTCCTCCCCGCCTACCATAGTCCGCAGCACTTGCGTTTCCAAAATTTCATCATCCGTACAGGTCACGATATTTTTGGACAGCAGCACAAAATCCGCGACCTTGCCGACTTCAATCGAACCTTTCAAATCTTCTTCAAAAGCCGCATAAGCATTGCCCAAAGTGTAGCTGTAAATCGCCTCCTCCCGCGTCATTTTCTGCTCCGTAAAAAACTCCAAACCCGTATCGGCACGGCGACGCGTAACCGAGGCGTAAAAACTGCGCAGCGGACTGACATCTTCGACCGGCGCGTCCGTTCCGTTGGCAATCAATACGCCCGCGTCGAGCAGCGAACGCCACGGATACGCTCCGTAGCGGGCGCGTTCCTCACCCAATCTTTTTTCGACAAAGGGTGCGTCGGAGGTACAGTGAATGCCTTGCATCGAAGCAATGACGCCCATTTCACGAAAACGCGGAATGTCCGTCGTGTCGAGGTGTTGCGCGTGCTCGATGCGCCACCGCAGTTCTTCCGATTTTAAGGTCTCCGCAAATTTATCTTCCATGATGTTGAGCGTCACCCGATTGGCGCGGTCGCCGATGGCGTGGACGCAGAGTTGCATGTCGTTTTCGAGGGCGAGCTTGGCTATGTTTTCCACGTCTTTGACGGGCGTGGTATTTTGCCCTTCAAAGCCCGGTTTGTCCGCGTAGGGGCGCAGCAGCCACGCGCCGAAGGCACCGAGCGCGCCGTCCACTTCGCTCTTAATTGCGCGACAAGTATAAAAATTATCGCCCGCCCCGATGATGCGGTAGTCGCTGATATTCAAGGTTTTGAGTGTGTCGTAAGGGTGGCGCAGCATCGACCACAAGCGCAGGTCGAAGTCGCCGTTTTCCGCCATTTCGGTGTAGCGATTGACTTCGTAAGCCAAAGTTCCCGCATCCTGAAAAGAGGTGATGCCTTTGCTCAAACATTCCTTTTGTGCCAAGTCGATACTTTCCTGCCAACGCGCGAGGCGGGCGGCGGGAGAGAGGGTTTCGAGATAGGCTTGGTAGGTTTCTTTAATGCCGGTCATGGCGCGCTCTTCAAAAACACCGACGATATTTCCGTCAAAATCACGGACAATTTCCCCGCCCGCCGGACTCGGTGTGTCTGCACTAATGCCTGCCGCCTTAACCGCCGCCTCATTAGCAAAAAGGGAGTGACCCGAGGCGTGAAAAAGCACTACGGGATTGTTGGGAGAAACGGCACTCAAATCGTACAAATACGGATAACCGTTAAAGTTTTCGGCGGGTGCTTCCGTCCATTTCTCCTGATGCCAGCCGCGTCCTTCTATCCATGCGCCGGGTTCGGCAGCGGCAGCCGCTGCTTCCACCTTTTTGACGATTTCGTCCCAACTTTTCGCTTGCAGAAAATTCAAATTCTGCAAACTCTTCCCGAGTCCGCTGAAGTGACCGTGTCCTTCGATAAAACCCGGCATCAGAAAATTTCCGGCAAGGTCGATGCGTTCGGTTTCGTCGTCGATGTAGTCCTGCATTTCCGCATCCGTACCGACGGCAATGATAATACCATCTTTCACGGCGACGGCCTGTGCGGTTTTTTGCTTTTCATTTACGGTATAAATATCGGCATTGAGGAGGACGCGGTCGGCGGCGGGCTTTTCATTTTGGCAGGAAAAGCAGAGAAGAAGGAAAAGAAACGGTAGATACTTCATGCGATTTGCGAATTATTGAGCATAGCGAAATCCCGACTTCAGTCGCGGACGAATTACGATTTACGACGGCTTGGGGTTGTCGGTAAACTCGAATGATTTAGTTTGCGTCGAATTGGATATTTTTGTGTTTGGCTTTTTATCATTTGAAGTCGAAACGCAAAGTTAGAATAATTTGTAAGACGGGCTTTCCTGTTTCGTGTCAATGTAGTAAAAGGCATGATTAAATTGTCTGTCTCTAAGAATACAATGAGCCGGTAAGGAAAAACACCCCCGGCAGTGCCAACGGCACGGAACACTTCAGCCCGGCACGCCTCTCAAGGCATGTAAATGCCGGGCGAATAACGAAACGAAAAACAGTACAATGAAAAACATCCTCTTCGACCTCGGCGGCGTCCTCATCGACTGGAATCCCCGCTATGTCTATAAGCACTACTTCACAGACCCCGAAAAAACGGAATGGTTCTTAGACAACATCTGCACATGGGACTGGAACGAAAATCAAGACGCCGGCTACCCTTTACAAGCCGCAACCGAAGAGAAAGTCGCCGAACACCCCGAATGGGAGACTGAAATCAGAGCTTACTACGGTCGTTGGGAAGAAATGCTCGGCGAGGCTATCGACGGCACGGTAGAGATTTTGGAAAGCACTTTGGCTAATCCCGATTTGCGGGTGTATGCTTTGACAAATTGGTCGGCGGAGACCTTTCCCGTAGCACAGCGTAAGTTTGATTTTTTGCGAAAATTTGCAGGCATTGTCATGTCGGGCGAAGAAAAAACGCGCAAGCCTTTTCCCGAAATTTATCAAATTGTCATCGACCGCTTCGGCATCGATCCCGCCGAAACCGTTTTTATCGACGACAATTTGCGCAACTGTAAAGCGGCGGAGAAATTGGGATTTAAGACCATTCATTTTCAATCGCCGGAAGATACGCGGGAGAAATTAGCTGAATTAAAAGTAAAGGTGTAAAAGAAAAACGCCCGCTGCTCAACGGAACAGCGGGCGTTTTTTAAAAAAATAACAATTTTTATTTCTTGCGCAGCAAAAGCACCAAAATCAACAAAAAAGCGGCGGCACCGACCCATACGAGCGGGTTTTCGTACCATTCGGGTTTGCCGAGGTCGATATCGACATCCAGTTGAGCGAAGGCACTAAAGTTCATCAGCAAAGCCGCGCAGAGCAGCATAAATTTGTTTGAGGTTACACTTGTTTTCAAGTTTTTCATTTTTCAGATTGTTAGTTAAAAGGTGGCTTCGCGGATTGCGAAACGTTTTTCATTCGCGGTAAAACGTGCGGGTATTCTCCGTTGTTCGCAATTTGTATCTTTGTTTGCGTGTTGAGTTTTACCGAAATTTCCGTTCCCGCTTTTACCGATTTAAAATATTGAAATATGCGCTTCCTGTTATTTTTCGTACTCTTTAATCTTATTTCATCACAAATATTTGCTCAAAACGAAGACAGCGACCGACCCAAAATCGGACTCGTCCTCGCGGGCGGCGGTGCCAAAGGATTGGCGGAAGTCGGGGTGATTAAAGTCTTGGAAGAAGCCGGCATTCGCCCTGATTATATCACGGGAACGAGTATCGGCAGTATTGTCGGCGGTCTGTACGCGAGCGGTTATTCGGTCGATGATTTGTACGAACTGGCGCAGGAAGTCGATTGGAATTACTATTTCAACGACGACATCGAACGCTATAATTTTCCGGTCACGGAGCGCAGCGCAAACGACAAGTATCTGTTGAATTTTCCGATTGAAAAAGGTAAAATCGAACTGCCGAAAGGCGCGGTTATCGGTACGAAAATTTCGCTCTTGCTGTCGCGCCTGACTTTAGATGTACACGAGTGCACGGATTTTGACAAACTCGATATCCCGTTCCGCGCGATTGCGACGGACTTTTCTACGGGCGAAGCGGTCGTACTCGACGAAGGCTGTCTGCCCGACGCGATGCGGGCGAGCATGAGCATTCCGTCGGTTTTCGAGCCGGTCAAAATGAACGGTCGCCTGCTCATCGACGGTGCCTCGGCGCGCAATATGCCCGTGCAGGACGTCATCGACATGGGCGCGGATATTGTGATTGCCGTGGACATCGGCGGACCGCTCTTTCAAGACGAAGAACTTTCCACCGCACTCGACGTGATGGTGCAGGCGGGCAGCTACATCATTTTTCAGGAAAATCAAAAACAGCGCGAACTCGCGGATTTTCTCATCGAACCCGACGTAGGGAAAATCAGTCCGCTCGATTTTGACCAAGCCGACACTTTATTGGCGCGGGGTGAAAGGGCGGCACGGGCGGCATTACCGCAAATTTTAGAGAAAATAAAACCGCGTAATTTGCCCGCAAGACCGGGCGTAAAAAATACCGAACGGGTAAAATTGAACGCCGTCGAAATCGAACATGAGGACGTGCGACAGTACAAGGTCGTGCGCAATATCTTACAACTTGCCGTCGGCGAAACGTACAGCGTGCGCCACATCGAGCGCAGAATGCAGATACTGCTCGGCAGTCAATTTGTGCGCAATGTGCGCTACCGGCTGTTGCCCGAGGGCAACGGCGGTTACAAACTCGTCGTGCAGTCCGACTACCAATCCGGCGACTTCGTGCGCGTCGGTCTGAATTACGACAGCGACCTCAAAGCGGGCATTCTGCTCAACGGAACGCTGCGGAACAAACTATTGCGCGGCTCGAAATTGAGCGTCGATATGCGCGTTTCCGAAAATCCGGCCATTCTGTTGAATTATTCCATGCAAACCGCCGCCGTGCGTCCTGCGCTCGGGGTTAATCTCGGTGCCAAAGCCCACTTCTATCCCGGTCGAATATTCTCTGACGGGGAGTTGGTCGATGCCTTCGATTTGCACCACTACGAGACACGATTAGACCTTTTTTCGGATGTGCGCAACCGTTGGCTGTTCAGTGTGGGCGCGGGCCGGGAAAGGTACGTGCAGTCCCTCGAATTTATCGACCCGGACTCCGAAAGTCTGCGCCTCAGTCAGTGGAATTTATACTTCGATATGCGCCGCGATTCTTACGACCGGTTGCATTTTCCACGTGCGGGTTCGACTGCTTCCTTTTCCGCTAAGTTTTCGTTCGGCGGTAATTTGCGGCAATTTCAAAACGATACCACACTCATCAACTCGGACATCAACGGCTTGGTGCGTACCTATTTCAACCGTATTTTCCCGATTAGTGAAAAATTTACGGCGGAGTGGGGCATTGACGGCGGTATTTCCGCTTACGCCGACAATAGTTTTCTCAACCTTTTCTATCTCGGGCGCAGCATTCCCTATGAGAGCAATTTTGTGGAATTTGCGGGTTTTGAATACATGGAAAGACCCGCGACCGCTTACGTTTTTTCGACGGTCAAACTGCGCTTTGAACCCAAAACCAATATTTTTACCACTCTCATCGCAAATTACGGGATGTACGACGTGCAGGATTTTCTGCGGGCGAGCGACGTCGGTATGACCATGGCGAATGCACAGCGCGACTATATGTTCGGTGCAGGTTTGCAGTTAGGATTGCTGACGCCCGTCGGTCCGATGAAATTCGACGCGCAGTATAATTTTATGACGGAAAGGGTAAATGTGGCTTTGCATTTGGGGTATTATTTTTAGAAAAGAATGTCTCTGCTTGTAACTATCCGCTCGTCCCTCTTTACTCGCCGCTAAAAAAAAAATTATGCAAATTCCCGATTTTTTCCGACCTTCCCCCGTCATTTGAGAAGAAAAACTAACAAAGCGTATGAGTTTTCAAATAATTAAGCAGCCGACCGTTTACGATGCCGTCATTGTAGGGTCGGGTGCCGGCGGCGGTATGGCTGCCAAAGTGCTGTCGGATGCGGGTTTGAAAGTCGCCGTCATCGAGGCGGGACCGGATTTCGACCCGGCAGACCCCAAAACGATGACGCAGATGAAATGGGCTTGGCAGTCGCCGCGACGCGGGGCGGGCACGACGCGCTACTTCGGCGAGTACGATATGTGTTACGGCGGCTGGGAATTGGAAGGCGAGCCTTATACGCAGAAAAACGGTTCGCAATTCGATTGGTTTCGGGGCAGAATGCTGGGCGGGCGCACTAATCACTGGGGGCGTATTTCGTTGCGTTTCGGACCGAAAGATTTCAAAAAATACGACCAAGACGGCTTGAGCCCGAATTGGCCGATAGGCTACGAAGATGTCAAACCCTACTACGACAAAGTCGATAAACTCATCGGTGTATTCGGTACCAAAGAAGGCATTTACAACGAGCCGGACGGCTATTTTTTGCCGCCGCCCAAGCCGCGTTTGCACGAATTGTACATCGACCGAGCGAATAAAAAAACGGGTATTCTCACCATTCCGTCGCGGCTTTCCGTCGTGACGAAGCGCATTAACAAAGAACGCGGCGTTTGCTTTTATTGCGGACAATGCAACCGCAGTTGTAAGGCTTACGCGGATTTTTCGTCGAGCAGTTGTCTGATAAAACCCGCCGTCGGCACGGGCAATACCGAGGTGTTTACCAATGCGATGGCGCGCGAAGTCATCACGGACAAAAACGGCAGAGCCAAAGCGGTTTCTTACGTCAACAAAATCGACGGTAACGAATATCAGGTGCGCGGCAGAACGGTCATTTTGGCGGCGTCTGCCTGTGAGTCGGCGCGGCTGTTGCTCAATTCCAAATCGACGGCACACCCCGACGGTCTCGGCAACGGCAGCGGCGTGGTCGGTAAATACCTGCACGACTCGACGGGGGCTTCGCGGGCGGCTTTTATCCCGTCATTGATGGACAGAGAAAAGTATAACGAAGACGGTGTGGGCGGTCTGCACCTCTACTCACCGTGGTGGTTGGACAACAAAAAACTGGATTTTGCGCGCGGCTATCACATCGAATATTGGGGCGGAATGAGCATGCCGCTGTACGGTTTCGGCTTCGGTCTGGAGACGATAAACGGACTTTTTCCCGATGTGCAGGGCAACCCGCAGCGGGCGGGCGGCTACGGCAAATCTTATAAAAACGATATGCGCCGCGCTTACGGAGCGGTGTTGGGCTTCGGCGGCAGAGGGGAAAGCGTGCCGCGTGAGTCGAATTATTGTGAAATCGATCCCGATAAAGTCGATAAATTCGGTATTCCGGTGCTGCGTTTTAATTACAAATGGTCAGACCAGGAACGCAATCAGGCAAAGCACATGCACAACCGTTTTGAGGAAATCATCGACGCGCTCGGCGGTGTTGCGCTCGGTGAAAAACCCGGTGCCGACCGCGATTACGGTCTCGAAAATCCGGGGCGCATCATTCACGAAGTCGGCACGACGCGCATGGGCGACGACAAGCAAACTTCCGTGCTCAATCGCTACAATCAGGCGCACGAAGTCGATAATCTTTTTGTGATGGACGGCGGGCCTTTTGTTTCACAAGCGGATAAAAATCCGACGTGGACGATTATGGCTCTGGCGTGGCGGGCTTCGGAATATTTGGCGAGTGAGATGAAGAAGGGGAATATTTAGGGAAGGTTTGAGTGGTTTGATAGTTGTTGGAGTGGTTTGATAGTTGTTTGAATGTTTTCTCATTTTTTGTACCGGTTTTGTAAAGATGCGGAAACACGCCTCTCTTTTTTAGTGAAATTTTGTGATTGTACAGATATTGACTTCCCTTGATTCGGAAAAGGTACGAGGTACTTATTTTTTGTAAGGAAAGTACCCCGTATCTAAGCAAAACGCCTTTCTCTTTTTTGCGAAATTTTAAATTTAAAACAAGATGAACAGAAGAAATACGATAAAAACTTTGCTCGCGGGCACGGCTGCGGTCGGACTTACCGCCGCCGGCTGCAAGACCGAAAACGGCGCAGCGGAACAAAACCCGGCACCGGTCAGTGAGTTTCGCGCGCCGCACACCGACGCCGGACAAACGCCCGAAGAGCGCGAGCGCGATGCGAAAATCTTCGCCGAAGAGCCGTTTTTTACGCCGCACGAAGCAGCAACGGTAGCGGTTTTGGCGGATTTAATTATTCCCGCCGATGAAAACGGGCCGAGTGCGACGGAGACGGGCGTGACGGATTTTATCGACTTTATGATGTATGATTTGCCGCAAAACCAACTGCCGATGCGCGGCGGTCTGAAGTGGTTGGATTATCACTGCGTGGAAAATCACGAGTCGGCGTTTAAAGATTTGCCGACGGAAAAGCAGACGGCGGTGTTGGATTTAATCGCCTACCCCGACGAGGTAAAACCCGAACACGCGCCCGGCGAAAAGTTCTTTACGCTGCTGCGAAACATGGTAACGACGGGCTATTTTACTTCGGAGGCGGGCACAAAAGATGTCGGCTACGCGGGCAATTATGCAAACTTTTGGGACGGAGTACCGGAGGCGGTTTTGGAAAAGCACGGCTTAGCTTACGATGAAAAGATGCTGCCGTTGTACATTACTTTGGAGGGGAGAGAGACGCAGGCGGGGTGGGATGAGGAGGGGAATTTGTTGGGGTGAGGGGGAGTTTGACGGAATGTAGGCATATACTTATTTTTTGCTTATGAGAACAACCGCTTTGGAGCGAATAATTCACACCTCCCGCGTCCCTTCCTCAATTTCCAAGTAATAAGCCGTCGGCTCCCAACCGAATTTCTCTCGGTAAGCCGCCGAGGTTTCCCGGACAAAGGCTTTACTGTTTGCTTTTTCTATCAAATTTATCGTGCAACCGCCGAAGCCGCCGCCCATCATTCTTGCGCCCAAAATGTAGTCTTTATCGCGGGTCGCATCGACCATCCAATCCAATTCCGGGCAACTGATTTCGTATTTCCGGGACATGCCGGCGTGCGATTGATAGAGTAAATTCCCCAAAGTTTTCAGATTACCGTTTTCCAATGCCCGCACGGCGGCAAGCACGCGCGCATTTTCGGAAAGAATGTAGTGACAGCGGCGATAGACGACTTCGGAAAGCTCCGATTTTACCTTTTCGAGCATGGCAAAGTCCGCATCTCTCAATAATTTTACTTCGGGAAAATGCTTTTGCAGCACCGTGACTCCCGTTTCGCAGTCGCGGCGGCGGTCATTGTAGCCCGACTCGGCATTCGAGTGTTTGACGTTGCTGTTATAGATTAAAATTTCGTAGTCGCCGAGTGTCAAAGGCAAATATTTATACTCTAAATCACGACAATCCAAGAAAACAGCCCGCTCTTTTTTACCCATCATGCTCGCAAATTGATCCATAATGCCGCACATCGTGCCGACGTAGTTGTGTTCCGCTTTTTGCGCAATTTCAATCAAAGTCATCTCATTGAAGCCGCAATCGAACAATCGATTCAGCCCGTAGGCGACCGCACATTCGAGTGCCGCCGAGCTGCTCATGCCCGACCCAATCGGCACATTTCCCGAAAAAACAATGTCGATGCCGCGCAACTCTGCGCCCCGTTTGCGCATTTCTTCAATGATACCGATAAGGTAATTTTCCCAGCTCGAACCTTTTGTCGTCTTTTCCGTCCAGTCGTAGTGTGCTTTTTCCCGCATATCGAGCGCATGAAAGTTGCAAACGGAAGCGGTGCCGTTAACCGTGATTTCGGCATTGACGTACTTATTGATTGCCGCCGGCAGTACAAAACCGCCGTTGTAGTCGGTATGCTCACCGATAATGTTAATGCGTCCGGGAGAAGTTACTTTGATGGAATTTGCTTGCATCTCACTCGTTTTTGCGGAGAATAAAAAGCAGCGACTCAAGGCGAGCCGCTGCCAAACCAATGTGTTGTATGAATAATAAGTGTAAAATTAACACTTATTATTCGTAATGTCAAGTTTCTCAACTATAATGAACATCTTTGCCGGAAATTGTGATGTAAAATCAGGGGGCAAGAATTGGTATGAGATGAAAGAGGAGAGCTGTTTGTCGTTCATAAAATTAGTAAGCATATCGGAAATTTACGCGAAAAATATTACGGAGAGGCAAAAAAAATACTGGTAGCTGCGGACTGTATTATCTTCGGATTTGACGGTCAGACCATCAAATTGCTGCTGTTTAAACGCCGTATCGAGCCTTTCAAAGGTCAGTGGTCGCTCATCGGCAGTTTTGTACAGCCGCAGGAAAGCACGGAGGCGGCGGTGCGGCGGGTGCTGGCGGAGTCCACGGGGCTGACCGATATTTTTACGGATGAACTGGGCATTTACGGTGCTCCCGGGCGTGACCCGGGAGCGCGGGTAATTTCGCTCGGATACTATGCACTCATTCGTATCGACAGCGAAAATTTGCGGGACACGGCAACGCACGACGCGCGTTGGTTTGATACTAAAGATTTACCCGAGTTGATTTTAGACCACAACCAAATGGTGGCGGACGCATTAAATAAATTACGGAGACGCGCCCGTTATCGTCCCGTCGGGTTTGAATTGCTGCCCGAAAAATTTACGCTGCCGCAACTGCGCCGCTTTTACGAAAGTATCTACGGGCGTAGTTTGGATCGAAGAAATTTCCGCAAGAAAATCTTATCTATGAGCATTTTGGAGAAAACGGAAGAGAAGGATATGTCGGAGTCTCGCAAAGGAGCTTTTTTGTACCGTTTTATCAAAGAAAAATACGATGCGATGACCGAACGGGGGATAAATTTTGAAATATGATGTACAAACCGCTCTGATTAAGTTTTTTAAACGGCGGATTGTTTTCTCCTGAAAATATCGAACACAACGGTCGCAGAGTATTTATATGACTATTTTTCTCTGAATACCGCCGTTTAATTTTTTTATGTTATTTTTGTGTGATATGATAGGGAATGCCTCGCATAAGTAAACCTCGACTTTTAATCCCTTCTTTCGTTTATCTTCTGAACATCGATTTTAAACGGAACAATATGAGTTCCGAATTTTTATACTTACACCGTTTTCGTTTGTACTGATTTTTCTATCGGATAAAAATCTGCACAAAAATTTTGCAAGCGAAGCATCAAACCACAAAAATGACAGTAAACATCGGCTTTGCTGCGGTCAAACCACCGTAGTCCTCTCTCCTCTTTTTCTTTTCGTTATGTAACCTTCGGGGCTGAGAAATGCAGACCTCTCTTTGACCCGATATAACGATTTTCTCTCACAGTTTACATTTTAACCGGACGTCGATAATGCACAATCGTGTCTTAAGCTTACTCTTCGTACAGAAACAAACAGAGTCTCCGCGTCACGTCGAGTCGAATTTATTCTGCTCGCCGGCGGCATTGATTTTTAAGAGACTTTCAGCACATCGGCGTCGTATTTCACAAGCAATCATGAATTCCAATTTTAATACCAATTTGCAGAACTGTCTTTTTCTCAAAAGAAAAGACGCTTACGAAAAAGTCAACATTTCCGATATACTGTACGTCGAGGCGGGCGGCAGTTCCCTCACAATCGTTACGCACTCTAAGCGACAGTACGTGCTGTCCATCAATTTGAAAAAATTTTCCATGCAGGTCATTAACAAAGATTTGGTGCGGGTACATCGGTCGTTTATCGTTAACCTTTCCCAAATCGACGCCGTGTGCGGCCGACTGCTGCGGGTAGGGGAGCGGCACATTCCGTACAGCGACAAATTCATTCCGCAAATCAGTCAGGTACTGCCCATGGTGCGCAATGTCTGACCCGAATACTTTTATCCGCTCTTTAATATTCTTCTCGAAGCCCTTGTGCAACTCCGCACAGGGGCTTTTTTCATGCATCGAAAAAGGCCTTACAAAGACAAAAGCCCCCTTCACAAAGAAAAACCGCCCCTTCACAAAGTAAAGTTTTTATACCCGAAATACCCCTCTATATTTGTGTCATAATTAGTTGGTAATCAGCCGATTAAAAACATTAAATCAACGAACGGAGAATTTTATGTTCCATAATTCTTTCGTTCAAATAACATAAATTTAATCAATTTTCCAAAATCATTTTGACATGAAAAACACAAGCAATAACAACAACGCAAAAACCATCAAAAACCTCGAAGCCGCTAAAATCAAAAAAGAGCAGTTGAAGTCGATTAAGGGCGGGTTTATTATTGAGGATTTTGTTATGGAATAAAAAGAAAATGTAAGCTGTATATTATACAACTTCACGGGCAAGGGAATCTGCATCCCTTAGCCCGTTTTTTCTATTTCTTCTATTTTGTCTGTAAGCCACTCTCCGGCGTAAACAGGTTGATTACTTTCTAATATATTGAATAAATTTTTAATGTTTTTTTGTTCTCTTTTTTTACGCAGATAAATGGTTAGTATTTTTCTTAAAACAACATTAAAATTTGTGTAAACTACATAAAGATTTTTAGGCACGCTCTTGGTTCGCCGTAAATATTTACTAAAAGAACGTAATTGTGCTCGCAACATAGAATTGACCCAATCACTGTCCTCTTCTCCCAGCATTTCGTAATAACTTCTAATGACTAATGCTTTCATATTTAATTTATAACGTAAATCTTTGAAGTCAATACGACCGGCATAAATCGGCACTTCTCTGTAATTTTTTCGATTAAATTCAAGTGTCAGCAAAGCAAAATTTTTGGTATTCTGATAGACTTTAGGATTTAGCAGAGGTGAGAAATCATGTATGAAAGTCTCGATATAATCGAATTCTTTGATTCTCGAACCGATGTTGACAATATTGATAAAGGTCAATTCGCTAAATCCGTCCTTGCCTCCGCCGACTGCACCTTTAACAGCGGCAATTTTAGTCGTCGGGAAAAGAATTTTCAATGCTTTGGTCATTCTGAATTTTGCGGCGATATTTTGCAATAAGACATACAAGCGCGCGGTCTCCTGCACCGAAAAAGTATCTACATGTTCCGTAAACATATCGACCACTTCCTGAAAATCCCGCAAATTTTCCTCACGCACCGGTTCGGTGTAAAGTTTGCGTAATTTAAGTAACAATTCAAGCAAAGGCGTATTTTGCAACACCCTTGCGTCCGCATCTTTCTTAAAAGTCAAAAAGCCTTTCTTGTATTTAAAGTCGAGTCGAGTGCCGTGCATCATTGCACCTTTGGCAAAGATTTCCAAGTTGATTTCTCCGAACAGACGTATTCTTTGCAGACACTCCTCAAAATCTTCCAAAGGATTTCCGTAGGTGTCTTTGTGCATTTCATTAGTGTCGCGCTTCAGCAGGAACAGCAACTCATTCAGAATGTGTATATGATTGACACTCTGTTCAAAACTCACTTCGGTGTCTTTGTGATAGTAGCGCACTAATTTATCGAGTTGCGCCTCGTATTCGTCGGGCAGACTGCGGCGGCGATAATTTTCTTTGAGCAAATCCCCGTGCTTGGCAGGTTGGTGTTTTAGTTCACAGGTCACGAAATAATCCTCCATTGCCACGCAGGTTTCCCACATCAAATCGTTGAGTCGGCGCGGTTCGTATTTTTTGTCCGGATAGCTGTTGAGCCACATGGCTTTTCTGTCCCAATCTTCTTTACGAAATTCAGGATACAGATTTCTCAGATAATTCAACAAACGACGAATGGGGGCGGGCAAGTCGAAGAAGGGGGAATTGACGAAGTAATAAAAGCGGTCTATCTCCTCTTTTTTTATTTTTTTCAGCAGTCTGACGAGTCTTATTTTTTCCATAAAAAAAGGTAAAACGGCAAATCCGGACATTTTCGTAAAATGCTGAAAGCCTTGTAAATGCTTAACCTTAGCCGATTTTTGGTAAGTTTTAAGACGTAAAATTACATAAAATAAAAAGGTAAACCGTCAAAAATAGTCCGTTTTGGTAATTATTTTTCCCGTATATTTGCACTGTCGAAAGGCAATAAGCCCGGCAACTTATATCTAAAAAGGATAATCACATAATCAATACTCGCCCCAAAAGCTAACTTTAATTTTTTCTACACTCTACTTTTTTCAATCAATCATAAATAACATCGGCTAAATCCGACCTTACGACTTTTACGGTAAAAGTCGATTAAGTATTCTTGGTACAGTCAAGATTATTTTAAAAATCAAAGCATCACCTGCGTTACCGGGGTGATGCTTTTTTTGTGTACTCCCCGTATTTTTCGCCGTCCAAATCCGGCACAATCCTCGCAACATATTCCTTACCGAACCCGAAAAGTTAAAAACGGCGCTTATTCGACAAAAAAGCATTTATGTTGTTGTGTGAAAAAAATAACATCTAAGTGTTTGATAGTGAGACGATTAAATGCCGCAAATTCCTTTTTCGCGCTTCGTAAACCGAGAAATACACCGATTACGGGAGAGTGATACATATAATAATTTTGTACTTTTGCGGAAGATTACACGATTACAAATTATTACAATCCCACACGAACGAATTTTTGACGCTCACCTTAAAAAAGTCTGAACTTTTTTAGGGATTGTTTCGTCGATTTCGTTCTACACAAATTGTCCCATGAACAGATTACTAAAGTTTCTGACAGCCCTGCTGCTGTCGGGTACAGCCGCCGGCGCGCACGCGCAGCAACTGCCTACCTACACACAATACCGCGAAAATGCCACGATTCTCAATCCGGCAGCCCTTCCCGTAGATTATCTCGTTTTTGAACAAAATGTCTCTTTCAGTGCCTCGCACCGCAACCAGTGGACGGGCATCGACAACGCGCCGACGACCTCGACTCTGCGCGGTGATTACCTCTACGCCGAGTCCGATGTTTTTAATTTTACGGCGGGCGGTCACATCATCCGTGACCAAACCGGTCCCACGGGTTTTACCGGTCTTTACGGTCGCTTCGGCGGCATGATAACCGACGACCCATACTACGGCGGCATCGGCATCGGCATCTCCGGCGGCATGGTGCAGTACCGCGTCAATGTGGACGAAATCCGACTGCGCGACAACTCCGAAATTCTCACCATGGACGACCAAATGCAATGGAACCCCGACGTCAGCGTCGGCGTTTTTGCGTACAAAAGATTGGAAGGCAACAAATCCAACGGCGATGTGATTTACGGCGGACTTTCCGCCCCGCAGATTTTGGGTTTGGATTTAGAATTTAAAGACGAAAGCGGTGATTTTTTCACGCAGCGCGTCTATCACGCCTACGCCAACGTCGGTTTCATCAAGTTCTTCCGCGACGAAGGATTTTTGGAGCCGAGTGCCTGGGTCAAATACGCCCCGAACACGCCGGTCAACGTAGATTTTAATCTGCGCTACCAAATGAAAAATAACTTTTGGATAGGCGCGGGCGGTGCTACCTCCGGCGCGGCGCACTTAGAAACCGGTGTCCTCATCGGCGAAAACATCGGCTTTGACAACAACCTGAAAATCGGCTACGGCTTCGATTACCACTTCACTAAGTTCGGTCCCGAGACCGGCACGACCCACGAGATACACCTCACATACGCTTTCGAATATTAGAATTTTATTGGTTTTTAAAATGTCATCCTCTGCCCTCCGGCAGCAGCAATGACATCATATTTTGGGATAATCGGTACATTTAAAAAACAACGAGACAGAGTCAGAGAATAAAGACGTATAGAGTCTAACGTCTAAAATCTAATATCTAACGTCTCTCTAACCCAACCCTCAACCGAGACAACAATTATGAAAAAATATATCCTGCTTCCTTTCTTATTTTTGGCTTTTTTCTGTTCCGTACAAAAAGCATTCGCGCAGCCCTCGCTGTGTGTCGTCGAAGACTACGTCGGGCCGCTCACTTTGGGCACCGAAGTCTGTGTAGAAGTGCGGGTCAACGATTTTACGGATTTAACCTCCATGAATTTCAATTTGCTTTTTGACGAAGACAAAGTACAATTCAGTTCAGTCAACATCGCGCCGGCGACTCTTGCTATGATGAATAATTACGGCATGGCGGACATCGACCAAAGCGACGCTGCCAACGGTAACATTCTCTTCGATTGGGGAAATCCGACGCAGCCCGGCTCTACGCTCGCCGACGGTATGGCACTCTTCGAGATTTGCTTTATTACCCTCGACGATTTGGGTTTTTCCGAACTCGACTTGGTCGCCAATACGGTCACGCGGACGATTTCGGGCAATTTTAATATTTGGACAGACTCCGGGAATTACAGTATCAAAGACGGTTGGATTCAGCTCGGCGAAGACCCGTTAAGCATCACTATTCCGGACGTGGCAGGTTTGCAGGGCGAAACGGTTTGTATGAATTTTACGGTAGATAATTTCAGCGAAATGCTTGCGGTGCAAATGTCGATTCACTATGACGCCGACGCATTAAATTTAATATCTTCCGACGGAGTAGAACCTATGACCGGCGGCAGTTTTGATTTACAGGTACCCGAAGCCGGTACTATCACCATGTCGTGGGTCGATAATGACGGCGAAGACGGCATTACCATCCCCGACGGTTCTTCTTTTATTCAGCTTTGCTTCGAACTTATCGGTGATTGCACAATGACGTTCCCCGTCTTTATCGACGATAATCCGACCATTACCGAGGCGGTTTCCGTGCCGTGTCTGGCGGCGGAAAGTCCCGATATCGACTGCGGTATCTACACTTTTCCCGGCTCCGTCACCATCGACTGCATTCAGCCCGGCGCACCTTCGCTTTGCATTCCGAATGTCAGCGACATCTGCCCCGGTGAGTCTTTTGAAATGGCGGTCACGACACAAGATTTTACCTCTATTCGCCAAATGGATTTTTCTTTAAACTGGAATGCGAATATTTTACAACTCGATGATATTGTCGAAAGCACGGAACTCAACGGCTTTATTATCAATCCTAATGTCGGCGGCGGTTTTGCTACTTGTACTTGGGATGCGGGTGTTTTTCCCGAAACCTTGAATGACGGCGAAACACTCTTTACTCTCTTCTTCACCGTAGTCGGCGGCGGCGGCAGCAGCTCGACCGTCAGCGTAACGAGCAACCCGACCGACATCTTTTTCTCCGACGAAAGCGGCGCGAATGCCGAAGACCTCGGTTACAACTCCTGCAACGCCCTTTTCCAAGCCTGCTCACCGACGGGTATTACCGTTTCGGGCAGCAACGAAACCGTTGACCCCGGCGCGCCCGTTTGTGTCGATGTCACGGTACAGGATTTTGACAATATCACCGAGTTAGCATTTTCTATGGATTGGGACCCCGGCGTAATGGACTTTGTCGAGTTCAACAATTTTAACCTCCCGGGTCTTTCGGCGGCCGATTTCGATTTGAGCGGTTCTAACTTCGGCTTTGCCTGCCTCGACGCGTGGAGCAGCCCGACGGGTGTGGATATTCCCGACGGCAGCACGATTTTTTCCGTGTGCTTTGAAGGCGAAAATAATCCTTTGGCCTGCGGCGCATTAAACTTCGGTAACAGCCCCTGCGGTCAGGTAGTCATGCAGGAAGACGTGGGTTTCGACATCGGAATGAACAGCAATCCGGGCGAAGTTTGCATCAATAATCCCGCACAATTTATCACCTCCGGCAGCAGTGTCGGCGGTAGTTTGGGTTCGTTTGTGTGTGTAGATGTAGCGGTGCAAAATTTCCAAAACCTCTCCGACATGGAGTATTCGGTCAATTGGAATCCGACACTTTTGGATTTCTTAAATCTCGAAAATCCCGGCACACTCACTAACTTGAACAGCAACAGCTTCGACGAAACCGACGTCGAAAACGGCAACCTCACCGTCAACTGGGAAACTCCCGGACTCAACGGTACGACCCTTGCCGACGGCACGATAATCTATTCGATTTGCTTCCAGATTATCGGCGACCTCTCCGGCTGCACTCCCGTCAGCTTCACCGGAAATCCTTTGCCGATTACCGTACAAAACAACAACAGCAACACCAATATCGGCATGACCGCCAATAACGGCGAGGTCTGCCCCGTGCAGGCTCTCAACCTCTCGGCGGACATCACGGACGTAAGCTGTACCACCGCGACCCCCTGTGACGGTGCCATCGACGTGACCGTCACGGGCGGCAACGGCGATTACGAATACACTTGGAGCGGCCCGGGCATCACGGACGCTAACGCGAATAATGAAGACCAAACAAATCTTTGTTTCGGTTCTTATTTCCTGAATGTCACCGACGTTTCGACGAGTTTGGTGATTGAAGAATTATTTGAAGTCGGTACTTCGCCTTTGGCTCCGATTGCGATTGCCGGACCGGATACGACTAAAAACTGCGGATTAAATACGCTCGTTTTCGATGTCAGCGACAACGGCACTTCCGTCGGTTCTCAATTTTCTTATCAATGGGAAGCCGGCAGCAATAATATTGTCATCATCGACGGGGCGGAGACTTTAACGCCCGAGGTCGGCGGTACGGGCGGCTCCATCATTTTGACCGTCACCAACGACGACACCGGCTGCTCCGTGCAAGACGACCTGTTTATTTCGGGTGCGGTTTCGCCTTCGGCAAATGCGGGTGCGGATGTAGAATACGATTGCCTCAACGACGAGGTCGAACTCGACGGCACCGGCTCCGAGCAGGGCAGTAACATCAGCATCGTTTGGACAACGGAAGCCGGCGGCAGCATTGAAGCCGGCACCGAAACCGACTACGAACCCTCGGCAATGAGTCCGGGCGCGTACATCATCAACGTCACCAACGAGAGCAACAACTGCATCTCGCAAGACACCGTACAGGTCATCGACATCCGCACCGAACCCACGGCGGAAGCGGGCGCGGACGGCATCATCGACTGCGGTAACGATACCGTAAACTTAGACGGTACCGGCTCGACGACCGAGAACACGACTTTCTCCTGGACGACGGCAAGCGGCGCGGAAGTCTTTGTGAACCCGACCTCACTGACCGATGCGCAAACCAATGTCACCGGTGTTCACTACATCATCGTCACCAACGAAACCAACGGCTGTACCGCTGTCGATTCCATGTTTGTCAATATGGACATGGGCGTACCGGACGGCAGCGCGGGCACCAACCGCGACTTTTTCTGCGACACCGAAACCGTCACGCTCGCGGGTACGGCACCGACCGAAGCCGGCGATTACAGCTACGCTTGGGCGGGACCGGCAACGGCAACCATTCTCGACGGTACCACTTTGACGCCGACAGTAGATATGCCCGGCGGTTACTTTTTGACCGTGACAAATAATACGACTTCCTGCGACGCGGTCTTCAGCGTGCAGGTAACGGATATGACCGCGCCGCCGCTTGCGGAAGCAGGGGAGGGCAGCGAAATTAACTGCGCAACGGCATCCGTGACCTTAGACGGCAGCGACTCCGACGAAGATATGGAATACGCCTGGACCAACGCCGACGGCACGATGACCGGCATCGAATCGGGCGTAACGACTTTGACTCCGGTTATCAATCAGGCGGGTAGCTACCTTTTGACCGTCACCAATCCGCTGACGCAATGCACGGCAACCGACGACGTCACGGTCGCACAAGGCTCCGGCGAACCGATGGCAGTCATTGCCGCGACGGATGATTTTTTCAACTGTACCACGGACGCAATAACTTTGGATGCGACCGGCTCGACGAGCGGCGCGGATTACGAATACACCTGGACGGGAGATTGTATCGACGACCTCACGGATGAGCAAATGCCCGTGATTAGCTGCGCCGGCACTTATACTTTGCTCGTGACGGATACGGTTTTAAACTGCGTCTCGCAAATTGCGGAAATTACTCTGACCGAAGACACGCAAAATCCGATTTTGGCGACCGAAAATAACGTACTCATCGAATGCGGCGAAAGCGAAGTCATCTTGGATGCTTCGGCTTCTTCACAAGGCGATGATTTTGCAGTGGAATGGACGGCACTCAGCGGCATGATTATCGACGGCGGCACGACTCTGACCCCGACGGTGACGGCCGGTAACTACGGTGTCACCATCATTAACACGCTCAACGGCTGCGATGTGGTCGGCAATGTCATCGTAACCGGCAACAGCGTTATCGCAAATGCCGGGATGAACGCGCAAATCTCCTGTACGGGCGGCGACGCACAGCTCGACGGCTCCGAGTCAACGGAGGGCGCGACCTACGCCTGGACATTCGAGGACGGCACGACCACCGGCATCACGGGCGCGGATACGGCGACTCCGACGGTAAGTTTGGTCGGCACCTACACGCTGACCGTGACCGATGAAACGGGCGGCTGCTCGGCGACCGACGAGGTGCAGGTCATCGGTACGCAACCGCCGTTTGCGGATGCGGGTGCGGATGTGCCTTTGACCTGCTCGGATGAATTTGTGACTTTAGACGGCTCGGCTTCCGAGGCGGCGGACGATATTACTTACGCTTGGACAACTGCGGACGGAAATTTCCTCGGCACGGATTTGTCGGAATTGATGCAGGATGTGGATGCGGTCGGAGAGTACGTTTTGACGCTCACGCGGGCGGACGGATGTTTCTCCATCGACACAGTGCTGGTTTTTGCGGATGCAGGTGATTTACCGCCGGCCGTAGCTGATGTCGAGCATGATATTTGCGAAACGACGGCAAGCGTAACGGGTAATTTGCCGGAAGGCAGCACGGGAATGTGGACGAGTAACGAACCGGGTATTACTTTCGAAAATGCGGAAGCGGGTGTTACTGCGGCCGGTAATTTGCCCGGCGGAGAAGCACTTTTAATCTGGACCCTCAGCACGGAAGGCTGCCCGAATTACGACGCAGACACGGTTTTGGTCGTTACGGAATACACTCCGAATGCCGTAGATGACACGGTAGATATGCTGCCCGGCGAGACGGAAATTACTTTCGATGTATTTGAAAATGACAATACCGCTAACATCCCGTCGTTTGGTTTCGACCTAATCGGTGAGCCGACTTTAGGAAGTATCATTGACAATCCGGGTGACGGAAACCTTACTTTTCAAACAGAAATCGGTTTGGCGGGTGCAGCGGTATTTGAATATTTAATTTGTAATACCAATTGTCCGAGTCTGTGCGACACGGCAACGATAACGGTAAACTTAGACGGCGAACTCGACTTTGATGACTTGCCGAATACCATCACTCCGAACGGTGACGGGCTGAACGATATTCTGATTTTCGATGTTCTCAATACGGGCGATTATCCGAACAGCAGCATTATCGTATTTAACCGCTACGGTGACGAAGTTTACACGGCGAGTCCTTATAATAACGATTGGGGCGGTACTTACGACGGAAAATTATTGCCGCAGTCAACATATTATTATGTGTTGCGTTTAAATTTGGGGGATGGTGAAGTTGTGAAGGGAGATTTGACAATATTGAGGTAGGATTCTATTAAAATTTTGATAAATTATCGAATTTTTAATGAATTTTGTACCCTATTGTGTGTATTTACATCTATTTTTGCGTTACTTATTTAAAAAAGTGCTACTTTTGAGCTTTAATTATAAAAAACGTGACTTTTTACTGCTTCGGCAGTCTTACAGATATAGTGTTTCATAGTGTGAGGGGCAGAAATGCGTTTAACCACAATTTTCTCCCCTTTTTCTATCAAACACGAAAGACATATAACTTAACATTTAGCCGATGTTATCTATCTTTGGAGCGAAGGTCTTTTGGCCTTCGCTCGTTTTTATTTTATACCTTTCGTTCAAAGCGTTTCCAACCAATCCGTCATTGTTTTTCTTTCCTCGGGGCTGATTTTTGCTTCCCAATGTATCATCCAATACGTCAACATCGGCATTTCCTTATCCGCGATGACTTTTATCGTTTCCTCTAATTTACGTTCTTTTTGCTCTGCGTTGTACTCCGTCCACAGCGAGTAATTGCTGTGCTGTCTGCCTTCGGCAATGTGGTTGCCGATGAACCAGCTCACGGGCGCGACCGAGGTGTACCACGGGTACACGGTGGTGTGTGCGTGACAGTCGTAGCAGGCAGTATGAAACAGTTTGACTACTTCGGCGGGCGCATTGTTGACTGCTAAAAAATCTTTGGCGGCATCGGCGGGCGGGTTGTTTTTATCAATCGGAAAAAACTGAATAATGACAAAAACGACGGCGAGGGCAAGAAAGAGGTAGCTTTTTTTCATGGTGCTGTATTGAGTACCGTGTAACAAAAATTCTTTCGAATTTTTTTTGTTTAAAAGTTTAGGCGTTTAATCGTTTAGAATGCTTGGCGCAACTAAACGCCTAAACAAAAAAAGTAACAGGACTAAAAGAAATTTTTGTTACACGCTATTGAGTGTGATGAAATAGAATTTTCGAGATTTAGTTTTTCATTTCAAGAGTAAATGTAGAACTGTTACTTGAGGTACGGGGTACTTTCCTTGAATAACAGTCAGAAATATTGCGTCCTTTCCCGGATTTTGCAAAAACAAGTACCTCGTACCTCCTTTGCGATAAAAGCGAAAAATACTCGATTAGCTACAGTAAATGTGAAAAATACCGCCGAATTATGACCGATTTTATCGTCGATTTTCACTTTTTTTTGCCGAAAGGGAAATTTGTCCCGGCAGCGGCGAAAATCCTCCTGAAATACCGGACGGTTTCACCTGCATCTTTGCCTTGTCAATCACCGAAAGGGTGACTGCAAATTAACAATCACGGCGAACGAAAATAATTTCTTCGCTAAAAAACAATAAAACTTAATTTATCATGGCAAATTTTCAAGTACCGACCAAAGACACCGTTTCCGAAAACAACCAAGCGATTTTCGCTAACCTCGAAAAAGGCTTAGGTTTCGTCCCGAATCTCTACGCAACTTTCGCACACAACGAAACCGCACTCGGCGACTACCTGACGCTGCAAAATCGTAAATCTACGCTGAAAGGCAAGGAAAAAGAAATCGTCAATCTCGTGGTCAGCGAAGTCAACGGCTGCGCTTACTGCAAAGCAGCACACACCGCGCTCGGCAAAATGAACGGCTTCACGGAAGACCAAATTTTGGAAATCCGCAGCGGTGAGGTTTCTTTTAACGACAAATTCGACGCCCTCGCAAAATTCGTCAAAGACACCACAATCAATCGCGGAAAACCCGCCCCGGCAAGCACCGAAGCCTTATTGGCAGCGGGCTACGACAACGCCAACCTTATCGACATCGTCGTTTTAATCGGCGATAAAATCATCACGAATTACCTGCACGGCATCACGCAGGTAGCGGTCGATTTTCCGGCGGCGGTAGAGTTGGATGCGGTTCCGGCTTAATTCCTCGATTTTAAAATTTTTCCCGACAAAAACTACTTATTTCACGGGCATTTTTCCTCATGGACGAATGCCCGTTTTTTTGTGTTGCGGCGATAAAGCGGTACATTGTGCAAAAAAAATAAATTTTTCGATGATGATACAAAAATTTCTCCGCGCCAAACATTGGCAACTGTTTTTGCTGACTTACGGGCTGCCGTTGCTGTTTCAGATTATAATGCTTGCTCTTATTTTCAGCGGTTGGCAACCTGCGGGAGAACCGAGGCATTTATCGCCTTGGATAGCACCGCATTTTACCGGTACGATAGCTTTAAGTTTCATTACCGTCGCCGTACTGTGCGGGTGGTTTTGGTCGATTGGTGTCGGTCTGCAAGGAAAGCTGCCGGAAGACCTACGGATGCGCACCGGAAAATTTAAGATTGCATTCTTGGTTATGACCCTTTGTGCTTTACTGTTTTTCGGAATTTTTTACATCGTTGTCATAGGAATTCTCCCCGTCAGCAGGATACTTATCAGCACGACCTCGTTCCTGATTTTCGGCATGTATTACATCTTTTCGGGATTGTGCGCTCTGTACTGTCTTTATTTTGTTTCCAAAACCATAAAGACCGCCGAACTGCAACGCGAAGTAAGTTTCGGAGATTTTATCGGTGAATTTTTCCTGATTTGGTTCTTTTTCATCGGTGTTTGGATAGTGCAGCCGAGGGTGAATGCTTTGGTCGAAGATGTTTAATCGTTTAGGCGTTTAATCGTTTAGCGGGCATCCGCATCTAACTTCTCAACGATTAAACCCTTAAACAATCCCTCATATTTCGCGCAAAATTCGCCCTGCCGCCGCTAAAGTTTCCTCCTGCTTCGCAAAGCAAAAACGAATTACCTTATCATCCTGCCCGTCCGCGTAAAATGCCGAAACGGGAATGGCAGCCACGCCGTATTCCCGCGTCAGTCGCTGCGCAAAATCGGTGTCCGGTTCGTCGCTGATTTCCGAGTAATCGAAAGTCTGAAAATAAGTTCCTGCACAATCTAACGGGCGCAGGCGCGAACCCCGCATGACCTCCACAAAAAAGTCGCGTTTGGCTTGGTAAAAATCGGCGAGCGAAAGGTAGTTTTCCGGGTCGCGCAGATAATCCGCCACGGCGTACTGCATCGGCGTATTGACGCTGAACACGTTGAATTGATGCACTTTGCGAAACTCCCGCATCAGATGTTCCGGAGCGACGACGTAGCCCAATTTCCAACCCGTCGCGTGCAAAGTTTTTCCGAAAGAATAAGTCGCCAAACTGCGTCGCCGCAACTGCGGATAAGATAAAACCGATTGATTTTTTTCTTCGTCAAAAACCAAATGCTCATAGACTTCATCGCTCAAAATCAAAATATCCGTGCCTTCCGTCAGCTTTTCCAACGCCGCAAAATCTTCTTTCTTCAGCGTCGTACCCGTCGGGTTGTGCGGCGTGTTGATGACAATCATTTTTGTCCGTTCGGTCAGCAGATTTTTGACTGCCGCCCAATCGGGTTTGTAATCCGGTGCCCGCAAATTATAAGCGACCGGCACCCCGCCGTTGACTTGCACCGCCGGGCGATAAGAGTCATAAGCCGGCTCGAATAAAACCACCTCGTCGCCCGGATGAATGAAAGCCGAAATTGCCGTAAAAATCGCCTGCGTTGCGCCTGCCGTAACGGTAATTTCCGCTTCCGCATCGACGGCGACATCGTACACGACTTTGATTTTTTCGGCAATGGCATCTCGAAGTTCCGGCACTCCCGGCATCGGCGCGTACTGATTGTAGCCCGCATTTGTGTAGTGCGCCACCGCTGCTTTCAGACGCGGGTCACAGTCAAAATCGGGAAAACCCTGCGAGAGATTTATTGCGCCCGTTTGCTTCGCCAACTTTGACATAACGGTAAAAATGGTGGTGCCGACGGTGGGGAGTTTGGAAGTTATTTGCAAGACGGTAAGAATTTTGTGAAATTGAAAGACGCAATGATAAGCCTAAAGTAAAGAATTTGAAAACTGTTTTAAGATAAAACCACCCCCTTCTCCGCTTCCAAACTCGCAAACTCGAAACCCCGTTCCGCATAAAATTCCAAGACCCTCGGCAGCACATATTGCAAGCGCGGAAACGCTTTAATGCTGTCGTGAAAAACGATAACCGAACCCGCTTCCGTGTTTTCAATCACATTTTGCAGGCAGTCCTCGCCGCTGATAGTCGGGTCGAAATCACCGCTCAACACATCCCACATTATGATGTCATAATCCGCCCGCAGCGCTTTTGCCTGACGCGGACGCAGTCGCCCGTAAGGCGGGCGAAAGAGCTTAGAATCAACCAACGCCGCACAGTCCCGCGCATTTTTGACGTAAGTTTCCGTCCGCGTATTCCACCCGTTTAAATGCTGCATGGTGTGACTGCCGATGCTGTGTCCTGCCGTCCGCACCTGCTCGAAAACGGCGGGATATTTCTCCGCATTTTCGCCCACACAAAAGAAAGTAGCCTTTGCCCCGAATTGCTCTAACCGGTCCAGCACCCACGGCGTGACGACCGGTATCGGACCGTCGTCGAAGGTCAAAAAAATCTTGTTTGCCGCATTCGGCTTGCGCCAAACAAAACCCGGGAAGTTATTTTGAATGAAATCGGGTGTTTTTACTAAATACATGTGTTGGTCGGTGGTTGGTAGTTGATGGTTGGTGGCGGGGGTAGTGGTTTTCACTGTCGGAAGGAGAATTCATATTCGGTTCTTATTTTCCGAGATTGATTTTTTCGAGTCATCTTACAAGCAGTAAAAATCTTGAAAACCATACCTATGAAGTTCTTACCTTTGCGGAAACGCGAAAACGGGTAAAATATTTTTCTTTGAAAAAATTTTAGTTGTCGGTTGACGGCGGGCTTTCGGATTGATTGACGGCTTTCGTTTTTTAAAGAAATTTTTTGTTTAGATTGAATGTTGGTCGAAATGAAAATCAGAATCAAAAGAATTAAAGCCGGAACTCGTTAATAATCAGCGGCTTCAGCCCCCTAACCCCCGAATCGGGGGAACTTTCTCCGAGCCTGAGACTGTGGTAAATCTTGATTTTATAATTCCCTTTTGAGAAATCAGGTTCAAAAACATAGTGCAATGATTTGTTAGTTTCTGACAGTTATGATGATTAAGAATTGGGAAGATTTTACGAAGTAAAATCCAAATCACCCCGACAACTGTACGGGGTCTTAACAATCATCCCGACCGAGGTACGGGACAGGTATAAATCAGAGTCAAAAAAACATAGTCAAACAAGCAAAATCAGCGTAAATCTTAAAAAATCATAAATAATCAGCGTAAAAAGTTAGTCACACAAGCAAAATCAGCGTAAAAATAATTCACAATAAATGAAAGATATCAGAGTCAGATTCGCACCCAGCCCCACCGGCGCACTCCACATCGGCGGCGTCCGTACCGCCCTTTACAACTACCTTCTTGCCAAAAAGCACGGCGGCACCTTCATTCTCCGTATCGAAGACACCGACCAAAATCGCTACGTTCCCGGCGCCGAAGATTACATCATCGAAGCCCTGAAATGGTGTGGCATCGAACCTGCCGAAGGCCCCGGTATCGGCGGTGAGTACGGCCCGTATCGACAGTCGGAGCGCAAGGCTATTTACGCGGAGTACACGCAAAAACTTATCGACAGCGGTAATGCTTATTATGCCTTCGACACCGACGAAGAGCTGCAAGCCATGCGCGACGAGTACGAAGCAAAAAAAGAAGTTTTTAAATACGGACACGCCAATCGCCGCCGCCTCAATAACAGTCTGAACCTCAGCGCCGAAGAAACCCAAGCAAAATTAGAAAGCGGCGCACCTTACACCGTTCGCCTGAAAGTGCCGACCGACCAAGCCGTCAATATTCAGGATTTGGTACGCGACACCGTAACCTTTCAGAGCAACGAACTCGACGATAAAATTATGATGAAAAGCGACGGGATGCCCACCTATCACCTCGCCAACGTTGTGGATGACCGCCTGATGCGCATTACGCACGTCATACGCGGGGAGGAGTGGCTGCCGAGTACGGCGCACCACGTTTTGCTGTACCGCGCCTTCGGTTGGGAAGACGAAATGCCGCAATTTGCGCATCTGCCGCTCATTATGAAGCCGACCGGCAAAGGAAAGTTGAGCAAACGCGACGGCGCGAAATTGGGTATCCCCGTGTTTCCGCTGTCGTGGGAGGGAAAGACAGAAGAAGACAGTTTCACGGGTTTCCGTGAGTTTGGTTTCGACCCGCGTGCGGTGGTCAATTTCTTGGCGTTTTTGGGTTGGAATCCGGGCACGGAGCAGGAAATTTTCTCCTTGCAAGAACTCACCGAGGCCTTTGACGTCGAAAAAATCGTCAAATCGGGTGCGCGTTTTGATTTTGACAAAGCCAAATGGTTTAACGAGCAATACCTCATCCACAGCGACAACGCCGCTTTGGCAAAAGCCGTGCGCCCCGCCGTCGATGCCGCCGGCTACGAGGCGAGCGACGAATTTTTGGAGCAATTTGTCGGCATGCTCAAAGAGCGCGTGACCTTTATCACCGATTTTGTGCCGCAGGGTTACTACTTTTTCGAGCCGGTCAAGTCTTACGAAGAAAAAATGATTCGCAAAAAATGGAAGCCCGATAACCGCGCGAAGTTTGAAGAATTGATTGATTTTATCAAAAACATCGACGACTTTACGACCGATAATTTAACCGAAAAAATCAAAGGTTGGATTAACGAAGACAGCGGCATGGGCTTCGGTCAAGTCTTGCCGATTCTGCGTTTGGCAACTTCGGGCACGATGAAAGGCCCGGACGTTTTTGCGATGATGGCTTTATTGGGGAAGGAGGAAGTGGCGGCGAGATTGTCGAAAGGGTACGATGCTTTTGATGAGATTAAGGCGGCGCAGTAAATGATTTGGAAATTTGTCCGGTCTTACTCACAGGGTGACTCAAAGTCACCTTTTGAGTAAGACCGGGCATATCACTTCAAGGTGTACAAACAATTCCGATTGTCCGAAACGGTCTGAGGTTGTCTGTCAACCGCCAACCCCCAAGCAGCGAAACTCTTTCCCCGTCGTTATACACTCGTGAGTAAAATTTTTAATACATTTGCGGCAGCAAAAACCGGTAACACGCACATCTCCTGACACTTTCTTATTTCCTCTGACATTATCCTGACTTTTCAAAAAAGACCGGTCTTTTTCCGTGTCGCCGACATAAATGTCGAGGCGACAGGCATTTTTTGTGAATTTTCTGCATCTCCGCCGTCAATTCACGCGTAGTAATGATAAACAGAAAATCGGCTGTAAACACGAGAAACACACGGCGATTTTCGAAACCGATTACGAATAGTATGATAAACCGATTAACAAATTCAGCGGCGCGTTGCGTGCTGCCGGCTGTCCTGTTTTTATTTATTCAAACAGGATTTGCCCAATTCAATCCCCCCGCCCTCGATACCGTTTTTGTCGATGCCTCCTGCGAGGCGGCTTTCAGTACCATGCCGGGCCCCGTTTTTACTTCCGATTCTACGGGTTTTACTTTTGAATTTGACGAAGACCTCACCGGTTTTATGCCCGGCGACCCGATACCCGCCGGCACCACCGTCGAGATTTTTTACGTCGTCGAATATCCGCTCGGCAGCAGCGATACTTTCAGCTACGAAATCGTGTATGCCGATAACACCCCGCCGACTTTCGATAATATTCCCAATGATACTTTGCTGACTTGCTTCGAAACCGTGCCGCCGCCCTTTCCCGTGACGGCAAGCGACGACTGCGACCCGGATGTCGAAGTGACGCTGCAGGAAAATACCACACAGACCACCGACGGCACCTGTACCGACACCGATTACCTGCTGACCCGCATCTGGACGGCGACCGACGACAGCGGAAATGCAGTCATCGACTCACAGGAAATTACCGTCACCAATTTACTCAAACCCGCTTTCATCACGCCCGCCGATACTACGATAAGTTGCGAATTTACCGACCCGACTTTTGCCGGCGACGTCTCTCCCGCTGACATCACCGCCTGCGGCACACCGACGGTTACTTTTGCGGATGTGAATACCGTTTTGAGCTGCGACAATAACTTTTTAATCGAACGCATCTGGACGGTCAGCGACGGCTGCCGCGACTCGGTTTCCGTGCAGATGATTACGGTTATCGACACCATTCCGCCGACTTTCGACTCGGACGTGATGATTGATACGACGGTAAATTGTGATTTGGGTTTGAATATCGACCAAGTCGGAATGCCTTTTAATTTGCAGGACAACTGCTCCGCCGCAAGCGAAATTACCGTCGATAAAACCGATTTTTTGCTCGGCAATATTTGCGCGGACAGTTACATCGTAGAAAGACGTTGGTACGTCACCGATGCCTGCGGCAATACGGACAGCCTCGTTTTCAATCTGATTGTTGCCGATACGATTCCGCCCGTAATTACCGCTTCCGCACAACCGCAGTCTTTTACTTGTGCCACTAATTTTGAAATCGACAACGCTTTCAACGCTTGGATCATGAACAACGGCGGCGCGACCGCTTCCGATAATTGCGCCGACGACGTTTTCTGGAATGCCTACAACTCCGGCACCTCTGATTTGGCAAATCTGCCGGCGGCAAATTGCCCTTCTGCCCAAAACGGCGTTTACCGGCAACAATCCGTAGATTTTGTGGTCACGGATAACTGCGGAAATCAAGACACGACCACCGCCGTTTTTACCGCCGTCGATACGGAAGCACCCGTGCTGAGCGGCTGCCCGACCGACACGACTTTGTTTGCGGGCGTGAATGATTGCACCGCTGACTTAATGCTGACTCCGCCGATTATCTCCGAAGGCTGCGGCAGCAGCGGCGGTTCGGAGTCGCACCAGACTACGCTTATTATTTTCGGTCAACCCGGTCCGCCCGAAGACACGCCCGTGCAGTCACAAACCATCAATTTCGGAGTCTCGCCGCCGCCCGCCTTTGCTTCCGGCAATGCGACTTTTTCCGTTTTTCTCGGCAATACCGACGGCGAAGAACCCACCGAGTTTTTTAACATTATCGCTGAAGACGGCAGCATCGTCGGGCAGACCAATCCGACCGATATGCAGTGCGGCGAGAGCACCACTAATTTGACCTTTACGCCCGACCAAATCAACGCTTGGGCAGCGGACGGTCAGATTACTTTAATTTTAGAACCCAATGTGCCCGCAGGGATGCCGGGCAGGTTCAGTGTCAATCCGATTTGCAGCGGCGTGAGTTTTACCACCGTCAATCTCGATTATCCGATTACTGTGCCCAACAGTTTGGTGTACGAATACAGCATCAACGGCAGTGCCCGCATCAATCCCGGCGGCATTACGAACGTCAACGAGACTTTTTTCGAGGGCGAAAACGAGGTTAAATATTTTGCGACGGACTGCGCCGGAAATCAAGACAGTTGTACATTCACGGTCATGGTAAACGACACCGTACCGCCGACTTTCGATTGCCCCTCCGATGTAACCGTGGTGCTGCCGCAAGATTCTTGTACCGCCGATTTCACCTTACCTTTTCCGCAAAATATCAATGATAACTGCGGCGTCGGAGCGGAAGTGATGCTGATTGCCGCGCCCGACTCCGCAGACTCCCTGCTGACCTTTGCCGCCGACCCGAACTTGGGTGATTTTTTGGCGGAAGATAAAATTTTTACCGTCAGTCAAACGGGCGCGAATGTCATCGGTAACGTCACGCTGACGGTGACGCTGCAAGCCGATACCTCGGGTACGGGCGCATTTTATACTATTGTCGATGAAGACGGAAACGACCTTTTCGACCTCGCCGGCACGGACTGCAATACGGCAAATGCGGTCGATTTTACGCTGACCGCTGCGCAATACATGACTTGGGCAAGCGACGGAACGGTTACGTTTACCGCCGTTTCCAACACTGATATTTCCGTACCGCCCGGCGGTCCGGGCGACGGTATCAACCCCTGCGATGCGACGGTCGTGCAAAACGACGGCGACACCGACGGTACGAGTTTTATGACTTTATCGGTGACATATAATGCCGTCACACCCGTTTATTACACCGAGGGCGCGACCCAAATCGACCCGACGCCGATGCCGGGTCCGGACTATATGCCGACCGAAACTTTTGCGGCGGGCGAGACGGAAATTTTCTACATCATCACCGATGTCAACAACAACGCCGACACTTGCAGCTACCTTTTAAACGTACAGGACAATCAGCCGCCGACGGCAATTTGCGAGCCTTCTTTCGTGAATATCAACCCCTCGGGTGCGGTCATCGACACCATTTTTCCGGCGGAAATCGACTTGGGTTCTTTTGATAATTGCACAATCGACACCGTCTTTGTCACGCCGAATATTGTCACCTGCAACAGCGACACGCTCAACGTCACGCTGACCGTCATAGATGCGGCGGGCAATCAAGCGACTTGCCAAACCTTCATCGGCATTACCAACGACGCGCCGCAGCCGACCTACACCGTTGACTGCGACAACAGTACTTTAAATCTTTTCGCCAATCCTCCCGTCGGCGGCGGCGGAGTCACCTACACCTACGAGTGGAACGGTCCGAATAACTTTTTATCCTTTGCGCAAAATCCCGTTATTCAGGAAACGGACGGTACCGACGCGGGCTTTTATACGGTAGAAATCACGGGTATCACCGGCTGCACCGCCGAGGCGGTCATCGAGGTTTTGCAATCCGCGTTACCGCCCGCCACGCCCGACTTTTTTGTGGTCGATGATATGGTATGTTCGAGCGAAAATATCGTACTGACCGCCTCCAATCCGGCGGGTAACGGACAAGTCGAGTATCTTTGGTATCAGCAAGACAGCGGCGGTGATATTCTTTTGACGACGACGACTTCGCCCTTTTACTCTTTTGCCGCGCCGACCGTCGGCGGCACTTATTGCTATTACGTGATTACAATGCGCAATAACTGCTTTTCACAAGCCTCGATTACCCGCTGCGTGGAAGTGACCGAGTCGCCGACCGCCGTGTTTGCCGAGACGAATATTACGGTTTGCGAAGGCGATGATTTTGTTTTGGAAGCTGTTTTTCCGCTGCCCGGACCGGGTGTGACCTTTGAGTTTATCGGACCCGGCGGCTCACAAAATAACTCCGAATTTCAATTTGAAATCGAAGACCCGACGACCAACGACGCCGGCACCTACCTGCTGACGGCCTACACCAACGGCTGCCAATCCAACACCGTCACCGCTTCCGTATTCATCAACGAAGTGCCCGATCAACCCGAAATTACTTCGGACAGTCCGGTCTGCCTCGGCGATACTTTGACCTTGATTACCAACGTACAAGATGCGGCGACCTACATTTGGACATCGCCCGATTTTATCGAATTTTCGACCGACGAACCCGCCTTGGTTTTGCCGAATGCCGATAATACTTACGCCGGAAATTGGCGCGTGCGCGTCGTCACCGAGCAAAATTGCAGCTCCGTTAATTCCGCATTTACCGGCGTGACGGTCAACCCGCTGCCCGTCGTCGCTGCCGCCAATGTCAACAACTCGACTTGCGCCAACGAAGACCTCGAACTGACGGCAAACGAAATCGCCAACGCCGCCTACACCTGGACGGGACCGAACTTTGCCGCCGGCGGGCGCACCGTCAGCGCTCCGCCCGTTGCGGGCACCTACACCGTCACGGTCATCGATCAAAACGGCTGTACGGCAAGCGACGACATCGCAATTACTTTACAAAATGCACCGAGCATCCTCGGCGTAGCGGCGGACGACAACGACTGCCCGACCGGTCCGGAAGACGTGACACTGAAAGCACTTTTGACAAACAATAATCAGGATTACAGCTTTGCCTGGTCGGGGCCTGGCTTTACTTCCGCCGATAGTTGTGCGGTCATCGAAAATGCAACGACGGCGAATAACGGCACTTATCAAGTCATCGTGACGGGGCAAAACGGCTGCGCCGATACTTCCTTTGTGCAGGTGACGATGGGCGAAATTGTCGGTACACCGCAGGCTCCCGCCACCGACGAAGACATGCTGTGCGCGGGTGACGCTTTGACTTTGACAACCGAGGCAAATTTACCCGGCACCGATGTGATTTGGTATTGGATTACCCCCACGGGCACCATCCCGACCACTGCGGCATCTTTGGTTATCAATCCCGTTTCGACCGCAAACACGGGCGAATATATGGTGTACGCACAGGTCGGTGATTGCTTCAGCGATACTTCGGGTGTGCTTTTGCTTACCGTCAATCCGCAGCCCGTCACCACGGCAGACTGTCTGAACTGCCCCGTTTGTGAGGGCGATGATATAATGTTGGCGGCGGATTGCGGCATTGCGGGCGCGACTTACGAATGGACGAGCGACACGAATTTCGGTTCGACTTTGTGTGCACCGACGATTTCTAATGCAAGCGAAAATCTGCACGAAGGCACCTATACGGTGCGCGCGCGGGTCAACGGCTGTTGGTCGGAGCCGGCTTCGGTTTTTGTCTCCGTCAATGCCCGACCGAACAATCCGCAGGCGGCGCAGGCAGGGCCTTTTTGTGCGGACGAGGAAGGCATCGCGCTGACCGTCACGACGAGTACGGCGACTCCCGGCGCGACTTATCGTTGGTATTTGATTGAAAATAACGGCACGGGCACGGAAATCGGCAGCACGGTTTCGACGACCTTCAATGTGCCGAACCCCGAAGATTATCCCGACGGCACTTATAATTTTTACGTGATTACGGAAACGAACGGATGCTTTTCGCAGCCCTCGGCGGAAATCGCGGTGGCCGTCAGTACCATCCCGAATAACGAGGCCTATGCGGGCGAAGATTTACAGGTATGCGAAGAAGATGAAATCAATCTGAACGCGGACGCGCCGACCGTCGGCACGGGGCTGTGGACGCAATTACCGCAAAATCCGAGCGGCGCGGAAATTACCAATCCCGACGAGGCGGTGACTTCGGTGGCGGGTTTGGTGCCGGGCAATATGTATAATTTTGTGTGGTCGCTGTCAAACGGGGCTTGCGAAAATTACAGCATCGACACGGCGGAAATCACGGTTTCTTTGGTCGAATTGGCGGACGCCGGCAGTTTGATCGAGGCTTGTTCCGTGACGGAAATCAATCTGCAAGCCACCGCACCGACTTTCGGCACGGGCACCTGGACGCAACCGAACGTGCAGGCACTCCTCGGCGTAACCATCGAAGAATTGAATAATCCGACGAGTTTAGTGACGAATCTGGTGCCCGGCAATACTTACATTTTTACTTGGACAATACCGGATAACGGCTGTGGCGACGACAGCGACGACGTGTTGGTGCAGGTTGCCAATGACATTGCCAACGCCGGACAAGACGACAGCGTCTGCGGTTTCGGTTGTGTAACCTTGGCGGCGACCAATCCGAGTATCGGCAGCGGAGCGTGGTTTTCGCCCGACCCGGACATCAGTTTTGCCGCGCCGAACGACCCGACGACCGAAGCCTGCGGACTTTCCGACGGCGAAAATCTGCTGATTTGGATACTGAACAACGGTGCCTGCGGCGAAGCGGGCATCGACACCGTGCGCATCGACTACCAAACCGCACCGATGGCGGAAGACGATATTTACACCATTCCGTTTGCGGGGGTATCGGAGTTGAATGTGGTCGAAAATGACATTTTTAACGGTGATATTTTTACTTCATTGATACAAGAACCGCAAAACGGTCGCGTCGAGGAAAGCAGCGAGGGCGTTTATACTTACACCGCCGATATTAATTTTGTCGGTACGGATTTCTTTAGCTACGAGTTGTGTATTCCCGATTGTGAATGCACGGAGGCTATCGTGCGGCTGTCTATCGGCGGCGAGGCAACCTGCGAAATTCCGACTATCATCACCCCGAACGGCGACGGTATCAATGATGCTTTTGTGGTGCCGTGTCTGGCGGAAGAAGAGAAATTTCCGAATAATACGGTTTCGATTTTCAATCAATGGGGCGACGAGGTCTTCCGCGAAGAGCTGTACCAAAACAACTGGCGCGGCACTTATGACGGACAGGAGTTGCCGGTCGGCACCTACTTTTTTATCGTAGATTTCGGTACGGGCGAAAAGCCGCAAACGGGATTTTTGTTGATAAACAGATAGTGCAGTATCGGCCTGTCCCGTACTTCAGTCGGGAATATTTCTGTAAATCCGAAAAGCGCATTTTAAATTTTCAAAAACGAATGTTCGTGCGGAAAAGTATCCGATACTTGTAACAGGATATTTTTGCTGAAAACCCGGGACAGGTATCCGATACTCAATTTTTATGAATGTTACGGTTTTTCTCAAGTTTGTAATTCTTTGTCCCGGTAAAGTATTCCCGACTGAAGTACGGGACAGGCGGATACCTTAGTCGGAAACCAAAAATCGAATTTAATTATGAAAAAATATATAACACTTGCGGCGTTTTTGTTTTGCGGCACTTTTGCCCTGCAAGCCCAACAGGAAGTACAAAATACGCAGTTTTTCTATTTTAAACAGGGCTATAATCCGGCTTACGCGGGCAGCCGTGAGGCATTTTGTGTGACGGGCATTTACCGTAATCAATGGATTGGTTTGGAAGGTGCGCCCGAAACGCAGATTTTGACTTTCTCCGTGCCGTTGTTTAACCAACGGGTCGGCGTCGGTGCGAATGTGGTGCGCACGACCATCGGCGTGACCGAAATGCTGACTTTAGACGGGATTTATACTTACCGCTTTCGGCTGGGGCGCGGTTATTTGGGCGCGGGCATACAGGGTTCTTTGCGGTCGTTCAGCAATAATTTTCAGGACTCGCGGGTCGTAGCCACGCAGCCGACGACGATTGACTCGAGCATTCCGGCGAGTGACCAACAGAAACTGTTGTTTAATGTCGGGGCGGGTTTGTACTATTCGAGCGACCGATTTTATGTCGGGGTTTCTTCGCCGCGTTTGTTAAAAAACAACATTGATTTTGACGAAGAAAATGCCGTCATTTCGCAGGAAGCGGCGCACTATTATTTCATGGGCGGATTGACCTTGCCGCTGAATGATAATTTGAAATTGCGCCCGCAAACTCTGATAAAATACGCGGACAATGCCCCGCTCGATGCGGACGTCAATTTGAGTTTAATCATTTTAGACCGCTACGTAGTCGGCGCGACCTACCGCCTCGGCGGGTCGAGTACCAACGGCGCGGGCGAAAGCATCGACGTGTTGATGGGCATGCAACTGACTCCGAATTTATTGTTCGGTATCTCGTATGACATCACGCTGTCGGAATTGCGGGACTACAACACGGGCAGTATCGAAGCGACGGTACAGTACTGTGCGGGTAAATCGGAGGGGGATGAGTATATCAATCCGCGCTTTTTTTAGAGGAGATAAAAAGAACAAATCACCACAGGTACGGGGTACTTTTCTTGAGTAAAAAACGAAGTATCTCGGTTTTGCGAAAAAGAAGTACCTCATACATTTCTACTAAAAAAAAGAGCAAATCAATCGGTTGGTTTGCTCTTTTTTCTACGCGAAAAATCACCGTTTAATTTTCGACCGGCTGAGTCTCATCTTTTCAAGCCAAACATCCCAAAATTCTTCTCGCCCTTTCCGCCGCAGTGTGTCCGTTAAATAAGAAACGTCATATTCTTTTCTGTAAGCAAGTAACATGTGTTTCATCACGGAAGGTTTGACCGTATCGGACGTGTGAAAAGTGTACAGCGTGTCGATGAGTTGCGGTTCTTCTTCGGAGAGTATTTCGAGTTCTTCCGGAGAGTAATTTGTGTTGAATTTACTTTCATTACAATTTTGAAAAAAGAACGGAAGCAGTATAAGCAGCAAGCGGTATTTCATGAATATAAAGTTGAGAGTAAAATTTTTTCTGTATTTCGAAACGCAAAATTCTTAAAATCTGTTAGGTATCACATCTTTGACTCCGAAAGGAGTTTACAAAACCATGTCTCAAACTCAATTTACAAAAAATTACAGTACCCATGCGAAAAACCGGAAATTTACGGGTTTGAGTTTATAGTCGTTAAAATTTCATACGATAAAAAATCGCTCGTCTCTCATTCCGGCAAGGTATTAGAAAAACAACATGTATTACAAAAAACGCTTACATTTGCGCCCGCATTTACAATACAATCGACAATGAAAAAACATCAACTCAAAGTTCAGAACAGTCTGACCCGCAAAAAGGAAATTTTCGAGCCCTTGCACGACGGCAAGGTAGGGATGTACGTCTGCGGCCCCACCGTTTACAGCGATGTACACTTGGGCAACTGTCGGACTTTCGTGAGTTTCGATGTCATTTATCGCTACCTCAAGTACCTCGGCTACAAAGTCCGCTACGTACGCAATATCACGGATGTAGGGCACCTCGTCGGCGACGTCGATACGGGCGGCGAAGATAAAATCTCGAAAAAAGCCCGCCTCGAACAACTCGAACCCATGGAGGTCGTGCAACGCTACATGAACGGCTTCCACGAGATGATGACCGTTTTTAATACCGAAAAACCCGACATCGAGCCGCGCGCCACGGGGCATATTATCGGGCAGATTAAAATGGTGCAGGACATTCTCGACCGCGGCTACGCTTACGTCAAAAACGGTTCGGTGTATTTCGATACGCTGAAATTTGCCAAAGATTATCCTTACGGGGAGTTGAGCGGTCGCAAAATCGACGAACTAATTGCCGAGAGCCGCGACGACCTCAAAGGGCAGGGTGAGAAAAATAATCCTTCCGATTTTGCGATTTGGATTAAAGCCGAACCGACGCACCTGATGCGCTGGGAAAGTCCCTGGTCGGTAGGTTTTCCGGGTTGGCATCTGGAGTGCTCTGTGATGAGTACTAAGTATTTGGGCAAGCATTTCGACATTCACGGCGGCGGCAACGATTTGAAATTTCCGCACCACGAAAACGAAGTCGCGCAAAACTACGGTGCCTGCGACTGCGCCCCCGCCAAGTACTGGCTGCACACGAATATGCTGCTGATGAACGGCAAAAAAATGTCGAAAAGCGACGATAACAGCATCACGCCGCAGCAACTGTTTACGGGCGACAGCAAACACGTCAGCAAGGGCTACAGCCCGATGACCATTCGCTTTTTTATGCTGCAATCGCACTACGCCTCTACGCTCGACCTCAGTGACGACGCGCTTTCGGCAGCCGAAAAAGGCTACAAGCGCCTCACGGAAGCCAACAAGGTGCTGCAAGCCATGCAGCCCGACCCGGCGGCAAAAGCGGGAGATTTGGATAAAGAAATCAGCGACCTCATCGACCTCGCCCACGCGGAAATGAGCGACGACTTCAGCACGCCCCGCGCCATCGGTCGCCTGTTTGAGTTGAGCGCGAAAATCAACGGTCTGAAAGGCGGACAACTGAATAAAAAAGACCTGAGCGCCGAGACTTTGGAGTTGCTGAAAACGACTTTCACCGATTTTATCTACACGATTTTCGGTCTGAAAGACGAAGACGCCGGCGGCAGCGACAACGGCGTCACCGACAGCCTGATGCAGCTCATTATCGACATGCGTAAGACGGCACGCGAGCAAAAAGACTGGGGTACGAGCGATAAAATTCGGGATGCGCTGAAGGAAGCGGGGGTGCAGTTGAAGGACGGGAAAGAGGGGACGGAATGGAGTTTGGTTTAGACGGGGGACGGTGGTGTGACTGAGTCTGTCTTTTTAAAAACGAAAAGCCCGAATGCAAATAAGCATTCGGGCTTTTTGTTTTTCGCTCTTTATTTTCTGCGCAATCTTTTTTAGTACCAAAAACGTTTATATATTTACCCCTGACACAATGATACAACAGCGTAATTTACCGAAACAGCATACATGAAATATCCTAACTTGACTCGAAATCCGATTGCGGATGCTATTGTGGAGATAAAATTGGGATTTTCCGATGAATATACGTCGGAGAAGTTTTTGCCGTTTTATGAATTAATAAAGGAGAGATTTCCGCAGAAAAACGAGTTGGTGCAGGTGTCGGCAAAAATCAATGAGATTTCTGAACCGACAGTTGAGAAAAAATCTTACGGTTATGTTTTTTCGAGTGCAGACAAAAATAAAGTTTTACACACTCGGCATAATGCTTTTTCCCTTAGTTACCTAAACAAGACCTACGAAAACTGGGAGGGTTTATGGAAGGAATTATCGGAACTGTCGGAGTTGTTTGAAAGGAACTATCAAGCCGAAATAACGGGGCTTTCCATTCGTTTTATAAATGAGTTACAGATTCCGCTCAATGGAAGCGGCGAAGTTGAAGATTTATCCGAATATCTCAAGTTGAAGCCGCAAATTCCAGACGGTATAGAAAGTACTCTTTCCGATTTTTTTATGCAAATTTTCTTAAAGGACGGTGATAAGACTGCCTCGATTACGCAAACCATCAATCCCGTGCGAACGGATTATTTGCCTCTGATTTTTGACTTGTCCGCAGAAAAGCAGATTAAAGGTAAATCGGAATTAAAAACCTGCGCGGAAGAAATCAGAGAATTTAAAAACCGGATTTTTTTCAACAGTCTCACCGAAAAAATGCTGAATACACTAAAATAACCTCGCTATGAAAATTAAAATCGTTCCTTCGATAAACAGAGCATTCCCACCAACACAGGAAATCGGGATTTCTGCTTTGCAAAGCAATATCAGTCAAAAAGAACAAGCTGCGGTCGACCATAATTTTTCCTTCGCGGAAGACGATGCAGACACGAAAAATGCTGTTACCGATAGCAATCTTTTCGAGTTGCATATCAAAGGCAGACTTTTTCATAACGCACAGACGACGATATATTTCGATAAACTTTACCGCCGTAACAGGAAGCACCTTTTTTCTGCAAACAAAGAAATACACTACGAAATTTTCAATAACGCGCTCGACTTCTATCAGGATTTAAAAAAGGACGAAAACGTTACTCAATATCAGCGTAATACTTTTGCAGCGGCGGTAAGCAAAATTATTTTCAATGACAAATTGGATTTACTCGATAATTTGAATTTTGAATACAACAAGGATGAATTCGAACTGATTATTTTTCGCAAATCGGAAGCGGGAGAATACTATATAATAATCGGAGAAGAGGAGGAAGAATTGAGCTACGGCTTTGTCGGAAAAGAGTCAGGGAATTATGATGTCTTACACGCCGACGTAAACGTTGGTTTAAACCAAATTACAGCTAAATTTTTGCCTTCGTAAATGCCCTTATCTCCGCCAAATCATTTAGTTCGTAAAAAAGCCGAACTCATTCCCGACAACGAGTTTGAGGATGGAGAGTTATTGTACAGAAGAGTGTCGGGCGATGATACAAAGTCTCATTTTTCTCGCATCAGTACCAAAAATTTTGCTCCCGGCGTTTCGACTAATCGTTCCAAATATTCACAGCCTTTTGATGTGCTGTGGGTAACTGAAACCGAGGATTGTAATTTTGTTTTGAAGGATGAGTCCGTCGCTTTCTGTTCCGTTGCGGAAGTCTCTCGGTATTTAGAGGAGGCAAATGTGAAAGTCTTTTGTAACCACACTCCGAATTTATGCAACTTCAGCCATGTAGATGTGAGTTTTTCGCCTGATTTGATTTTGTACGATGACAACGGAAAACCCGTCTTGAATAAAAAAGGTAAAACCACCTACGCTCCAAATATCGACAAAAGGATTGTAACAACCATTCGATTATTTTTGGCAAGTGTTTTCAAAAAATATGAAGAGAAAACGTGATTTTATAAGTCTTGACAAATTATAAAAAGCCCGAATGCAAAATCAGCATTCGGGCTTTCCTTTTCCGATTTAATTCTCCTACCGCTGCACCAGCAACCGCTCCTGACCGATTACCCGACCTCTTTTATCCTCCACCATCACCACGTACATGCCCGCCGACAGGCGATTGACGTTTAACTCGAATTTATTGAAGCCTTCCGTAATCGCGACCGTCTCGTTGCGGTGTATCATGCCTTGCAGACTGATGACTTTGAGCGTCGCCGTCGTGTTTTCCGTTGCCGTGATGTTGGCGAAGGAATTCAAGTGCGTCGGGTTGGGTGAAAGGCGCAGCGACTTGATGGCTTTGCGTTCGATTTCGATTTTTTCGACGCGGGAGAAGTGATGTTGACCGTTGGTTTCCACCTGCTTGAGGCGGTAGTAAGATACGCCGAACAGCGGCTCTTCGTCGTAGGTTTCGTAGCTGCCGGGGCGACCGAGGGCAGGCAGACGGTCGATGGTCGTGAAATCCGCACCGTTTGCGCTGCGCTGCACTTCAAAATAATCCGCGTCGATTTCTAAGGCGGTTTGCCAGTCGATTTCTACCTGCTCGTCGTTGATGAGGCGGGCGGAAAAATTGCTCAATTCAATCGGCAAAGCGATGCCGCCGTAGCAGGTCGGGTCGGCAATCGAAGCCGAATTAACTAAGTTGATTTTTGAGAAACTGCCCGTCGGAAACGCCGTAGAAACCAAAGCATCCGAAGCACCGAGCCAGTCTTGCAGCAGCGTCGTAAATACCTGACGGTAATCGTGCTGCATGCCTTGTAACTGCGTTCCTTGATACAAATTCGACAAATCGACATTGGTACCCGTCACGCCCGAAGTGACGGACGAACCGAAGACAAACATATTCGACAGTGTACCGTGGTCGGTGCCGTAATTGCCGTTTTCAACAGCTTTGCGACCAAACTCGGAGAAAGTCACGGTCATTACTTTTTCTTCCAATCCCAAATTTCCGAGGTCGTCGGTAAAGGCTTTGACGGCTTGCGAGATAGTGTCCCACAGTGCCGCGTGAGTACCCGCACTCGTGCTGCCGCTGACGACTTGATTGTTATGCGTATCAAAGCCATCGATACTTGCTAAGAAAATTTTGGTTTGCGAACCCCCGTCGAGCATCCGTGCCACGGTTTTGAGTTGGTCGGCTAAGTTGGTGTCGGGATAGATAGTCTGCGAATTTGCGCCCGCATTAAACACGTTCGTGATGCGCTGCGCATAGACCTCGACGCTGTTTTCGATACCCATGATGTAGTTCAACTCCGCACCGTATTCTCCGGCGGGCAGGCTGCTGATAGGCTCGCCGCCTACACTGTTGATTAGGCTGTAATAACCGCCCGGATCTTGCCCGTAGAGGTTGACCGCGACTTCGTTGGCATTTTCCGAAGCAAAACCGAACGAAGGTTTACTGTCGCCGAGCTGAATACCGAGCGGGTCCTGCATACCGCCGGAAGGATTGCCCGCCGCACCCGGGAAAGCCGCATCTAAGTAGCGTCCCATCCAGCCGGTATCGAAGCCGTCATTGCCCGGCAGACCGTCGCTGCCCGTCCAGTAGAGGTCGCGCGATTTGAAATGCGAGCGGTTTTGATTATCGTAGCTGACGCCCTGAATGATATTTACCATGTCGTCGTCGTACATTTGTTTGATGGCGGTCATGGCGGGGTTCAGACCGACTTGGTCGGCGGCGGCGAGGGTGGTATCGAGGTCGATGAGTGCCGTTTCGTCAATTTTAATGGTCGGGCGCAGACCCGCGTAGTCGTCGTATTGGGCGATGGGAATAACGGTATTCAGTCCGTCGTTTCCGCCTTTGAGTTGAATTAAAACCAAAGCACGTTGGCTGACTTCGGCGCAGTTATCGACTAAAGCGGACAGCATTTTATGCGTTGCAAACGGGCGCATACCCGGCGCACCGGCGAGCATCAAAGGCGTGGCGGTCAGCGGTGCGGTATATTTGAGAAAATTTCTTCTTTTCATTGTCTTTTAATTTAAGGAGAGAGGTGTCAGGGAAGAGGAGAGAGGTTACTCCCCTTCCGTTTCACGAAAACTATTGATGCCTACATGATTTGAAATTCGGGTGCATAGAGTAAGGCTCGGAATAGGTTTTCCAAAGGCGTTTTGACCTCGCTTTCCTCGTAGGTGTTGGCGTAGTAGAGCCAAAGATTTGCCCAGTAGGCTTCGTCAAAATCTCCCGTTAAAGCGTCGATGAAGTATTGTTTGCGCGTCGCATCGACGGGTTTGCAGAAAAGATAATTCGTGAGTTCCGTAATCATGGTATCGGCGTCGGCGGGGTCGGAAACGATACCGGAATTTGCAATGAAAGGCACGACAAAAAACTGTACGGTTCCCAAGTCACCGCCCTGTATAATGCGCTTGCCGAGCAGCAGTTGGTCGGGCAGTTTATAGCGCGAAACAATGGTACTCGAATTGAACCAGTTGCGCTGAAAACCCGGATTTTGGTAGTAAGCGGGGTAGCCGGCAACATTGGTCGGTACAAAAATATCCATGCCGCTGCTCGGGCCGAACATATTCAAAAAGCAACGACGGTAAAAGCGATGGTAGTGGTTAACGCTGTCGCTGCCGGCATCGGGAATGGTGACTTGGAAGAAATTGAGCGCGTGCATGGTCAGTTCCATCGGCGATTTAATGATGGCGCCGACGATTTCATCATCGCTGTCCGCGTCGTCTTCGTCGTAAAAATGCACGGAAGAAAAAAGTTGTTCATAGACAGTTTGCAACACGTAGTTATTGTCGCGCAGGGTCGTTGCCAGCGGCTCGATGATGTCACTTTCGATTTCGGCGGTAATATCGCGGCTGACAAAATGTTGATAAATGCGGCGGCATATAGTCCGCGCCGTTTCGTCCTGCGCAAAGACCATATCGACGTAGTCCGTCACTTCGCGGTGAATGTCCGTAACCTCCGTTGCGCCGACAATGGTTTGATTATTAAAGGCCGCGCTGAAAGTTTTATCCGCTGTCTCGTGGCGATTAAGGGTCGGATAGCCGTGCGGTATGCCCGTGTCGGGGTCGCTGTAAACCGAGCGATTGCCGACGCGCCAGCCGGTCAGCAGTTTCGCGCTTTCGGCGACGTCGTCTTCGGTGTAGGTCGTGTAATCACCGGGACCGATTTGCGGGCCTTTGCCGATGGTAAAAAGCTCCAAAAACTCGCGGGCGTAGTTTTCGTTCGGGTTGTCGTCGGTGTTGTCTTTGTTGTCGAGATAACGCAGCATTTGGTTATCAATCGTCATTTTTTTCGCTAAATCTTTGTAGCTGCCGAAGGCATAGTGACGCAGCAGACGCAGATAATCCCAGTACTCTTCGGGGGCGCCGTCGGTAGCGGCGACTACCCAAATCGAGTGCAAAAAAAACGTCGCTTTGTGCGTCATCGTTTGGTCGAGACGCGCCTCGTCCAGCCACCAACACCGCAAAAATTGACGCAGATTTCCGTTGGTAGAGGTCGGCGCATTCGGCGGGGTAGTATAGCGCAGACCCGTCGCAGCATCCAGCCACGGCAATCCGGTAGCCGGGTCGATAGGTATCGGAGTCGTGTGCGCCTGCGGAGTCAGCAGGTCGGTCATCGCCTGTGTCACTGTCTTGGCGGCATAAGCGTCGATGAGCGTTTTGGTAGGATGAAAGGTAGTGCGGCGCAGCAAATGGGCGGCAGCTTGGGTGCCGAGTACGCCGGTTTTAGCAGTTAATGAAGCCATTGGCAGTTGTGAGTTTGTTGGTTTACCGTTTACGGAAGAATTGCAAACGAGAAAAATGTCAGAGTAAAATTCAGGCTCGGGAAAGGAGGTAAAGGGTAGGAGAGAAAGATTTTTCGAGTGAAATATTAAATGTGAAAAACTCCGAAATTGTTCGTGAGCAATTAACGGAAAATTTTCGCTTTTATATTTTTGGCAAATATATTAAAACTTTTCATTCAAAATAAAGAAAGGGAGCGTACAAACTTTGTTACGACGGAAATAAAACCTTTTCTGACGATTAACCGCCGTTCAAATCGGTCTCTTTCATGGTTTTATCCACGATTTTTTTGGAATCCGAAATTTGTCCTTTTAAATATTTTTCCATCATCAAACCCGCAATCGGCGCCGCATAACGACTGCCGCCGCCGGAGTTTTCGACGTAAACGGAAATAGCAATTTTTGGATTATCGACGGGCGCAAAGGCGATAAAGGTAGAGTGGTCTTCGCCGTGCGGATTTTGTACGGTGCCCGTCTTACCGGCGGTGCGCACCTCCGGCACCTGACCGCGGCGACCGGTTCCGGAGGCGACGACACTTTCCATACCGTCCACGACGGTGACAAAGTTTATCGGTTCGACGCCGACCCGCACGGGCGTGCGGTATTTTTCGTCGATTAAAAAGTCGTCATCCACGAATTTTTTGGCGAGATGCGGCACGTAGTAATGCCCGCGATTGGCGATAGTCGCGGCGAGATTGGCCATTTGCATACCCGTCATTTCCATTTCGCCCTGACCGATACCGACGGACATAATGGTGGGAGACTTCCAACTGCCTTTGTCACGCGGATAGATTTTGTCGTAATATTCACTCGTCGGAACGTTGCCTTTTTGCTCCTGCGGAAAGTCGATACCCAGCGGATTTCCTAAACCGAAACGATACAAATAGTGGTCGAAAGTATCTAAACCAATGTGCGGTTTATAAAAACTTTCAATCTCCACAATATCCCGAAAAGCGTCGATAAAATAAGCATTGCAAGAGTATTTCAAAGCCACACCCATATCGGCGGGGTAGGGGTGATTGCGACAACCGACGCGCACCGAGTTGTAACTGTAATAGCCGGGACAAGACATGCCGACGTAAGGATTGACGACGCCCAACTGAATACCGATGAGACCGATGACGCTTTTAAAAATGGAACCGGGCGGGTATTTTGCCATGACCGCACGGTTGAAAAGCGGCTTAAGCGAATCGACCAAAAGGGCGTTGTAAAACTTGCCGCGCTCGCGGTTGATGGTCATTAAATTCGGGTTGTAAGTCGGTGCACTAATCATGGCGAGGATTTCGCCGGTCGCGGGTTCGATAGCGACGATACTGCCCGTTTTATTTTGCATCAGTTCCTCGCCGTATTTCTGCAATTCGATGTCGATACTGCTGATTAAATCTTTACCGGAGACGGCGAGTGTGTCATTTTCACCGTCTTTGTAAGGCGAAACTTCACGCCCCAAGTTGTCTTTCAAAACAAACCGCGAACCCTGCACGCCGCGCAGTTCTTTTTCGTATTCCAGTTCCAGTCCGCTGCCGCCGATGTAATCGCCGGGGCGGTAGTCGAGTTCTTTGACCTCCTTGGGCGTCACTTCGCGGATGTAACCGAGTACGTGTGCCGCGTTGCGGTGCGGGTAGCCGCGCACGTTACGTGTCTGCACGAAAAAACCCGGAAATTCGTATAGACTTTCCTGCAAAAGTGCCGCCGTCTGCGCCGAAACGGTACTGACGAAAACAAAGGGCTTGCTTTTGGAATAGCGATAATTGCGAAAATCTTTGTTTAATCGCTTACGAAAATCGGGCATTTTGAGACCTAAAATATCGGCGAGTTTGAGAGAGTCCATGCCGGCATCGACCTGATTGTAAGTCACCATGACGTCGTAAACGGGGTTGTTGTTGGTCAGCAGTTTGCCGTTGCGGTCGTAGATGAGGCCGCGCGAAGGGTAGAGGGTATATTTTCCGACGGCAATAGCGGTGGATTTGTTGTGGTAGGTATCGTCGAGTAGCTGCAGGTCAGCGGCGCGCAGCAGCAGGAATGCGCCCGCGAGGAGAAAGACGATTCTGATGATTTGCTGTCGATTTTGGTTGCTGTCGCTCACTGATTATGATTTTTGACGCTGTGAAACTATTTTTTTTGACGCTGATTTTTTAAGATTTTCTATGACTTTCGCTGTGTGTGACTATGATTTTTTTGACCCTGATTGTTTAAGACTATTATGATGGATTATGACTTCTTGTGTGACTATAGCTTTTTACGCTGAATATCTTGCCGGGCAACCGACAACTGACAACCGACAACTGACAACCGACAACGAACTCAATAGACTTTCTCCGCGCGCCCGTCAATCACCCATTGACTCCATTTTTTGTTGTAAGTATGCACGGCATTTGTCTCTTCGCCCGCTGCATTTTCTACCGGATTACCGGCGTTGACCCATTCGAAGATGCTGCCGTAGAGGTTATACACGTCGGTAAATCCGTCTTTGCGCAGCTTCTCGCCGATTTTTTCACTGCGGTAACCGACCGAGCAGTAAACGACGACTTTTGCGTCTTTCGGAATGTCCTGCACGGTCTTTTTCTTAAAGCGGTCGTAGCCGATATAGCGCGCACCGGGAATGTGACTGACGTTAAATTCCGCTTCTTCCCGCGCATCTAAAATGTACACCTCTGCTTCGGCTTTCGCCAATTCATCGACACCCATCAGCGGCACGGAAAAACTTAACAGACTCGTCAGGCGTTGGTCGAAATCGGGGTTTTCTACCGCCGGTCGCTGCGCGGGTACTTGTGCGCAGGCGGAAATGCCGAAAATGAGGAAGAGGGCTTTGCAGAGGAATATGCGTATCATTTTT
>JAHDCG010000014.1:50727-54396 GCA_020629965.1 Saprospiraceae bacterium
TTTAAAAACGAATACAAATTTGAAAAACGAATGCAAATTTAAAAACGACTCCAACAATTCAAACAACCTCAAACCAACAAACGATTCCCAACCAATAAACGTTTTTATCACACCTGCTCCGGTCCCTCACCGACCCAATCCCTCACAATCATACCTTCCTGACAAAGCGGTAAAAGTTCGCTGTCGATAAACGGACTGACGTTGTGAATTATTTCTTCGGGATAGAGTAAATGTATGTTCGGGCCGGCGTCGAGGCTGAAATAAACCGGCTCTTTGGTTTCGGCGCGGTAAGCACGAATGCGCTTTATCATTTCAATCGTATTCGACTCCATGAGCATGTACGAGGGGTTTGAGGCCATCATCATAGCATGGAGGGTCAGAGCTTCGTTTTCGGCGATTTCTCCGAAGGTTTCGACGTCACCCGCTTGGATGGCACCGAGCAGTCGCTGCATCCGCTGACCGGCTTGCTGAAAACGCGGAGCAGCATAAATATTGTCTTCCATAAGAGCATGACCGGCGGTGCTGCTGACGCTTTTTTCGCTTTTGCTGACTATCAAAATGTCGTCGTGAAAGGACTTGAAAGCGTCGTGCATTCGGTCGGCATAAGGCACGGCGTAGAGGTCGGAAGAGCCGGCAACCGCGCCGATTTTTCCCCAAACCGCCATGCCGCCGTAGATGGAACGGGACGCCGAGCCGGACCCCAAACGTGCGACGTAACTCGCTTTACGGTCAAATTCCGTATCATCTTGCAAGGTACCAAACAGCTCGTCTTCCATGCTGCACAGACACAGCGAAACGGCACTCATCGCGGAGGCGGAGGAGGCAATTCCCGCCGAGTGCGGAAAGGAATTGCCGCTGCGAATTTTTAATTTAAACTGACGCAAAAAAGGAAAAATATCGGTGATGCTTTCCAAAAATTTCAGCAGTTTTTGACGAAACGGCTCGTTTTCTTCTTTATGAAAGAGAAATTCAAGTTCTATATTTTCGTTGTGGTCGGTCTTCGGGGCATACTCCAACAGCGTCTGCGTAAAGGCATTTTCCAAAGTAAAACTAATCGACGGATTGCGCGGTAACTGCACGCCGTGCTTGCCCCAATATTTGACAATAGCGAGGTTGGAAGGGCTGCGCCAGTTGAAGCTGCCGGTACTTGCGGTTTGCGTGCTGTCCGCCAGTAATTGCGGATTTTTGTAGTCTGTATTTGTCATTGAATTTCGTTTGCCGCAAAGGTAAGGAAAACGGTTGACGGTTGTCGGTTGACGGTTGACGGGCGGGAAAATTTAAGGCTATCGCTTTTTCTTGATTTTTGTGTCTTCCGAGTTTTTTCTAAACGTAAAAATGTTGGGAAAAAACGAAAAAGGTTGTATTGTGTATCAGTGCTGCTTAACCACTCTTCGCTCTCTACTCTCCGCTCCTTACTCGCCACTCTCCGCTTCCCAAGAAAAAACAGTCCTCGGGGCCAGACCCAATTCCTCCAACTCAAAAATATTTCCCGAAAAGACATTAAAATCTACATCGCCTTTGATGCCTTTGAGGCGACCTTTATTGCCGTATTGCCAAAAATGCCAGTCTTTGCCGGCGGCGAGTTTGGGCTGTGCGGAGTCGTTGTAGCGGGCTATCCACATCACGTATTCGTCGAAGTAACCGACGAGGTATTTGTTGTAAAATTTAAGATTGGTGTAAATAATCGGGCGGATGCCGTAGTGTAATTCGGTGAGGCTGAGCCAGGTTTGCATCCCGATGATGATTTCGGCTTTGCTTGCGCCGTCGATGACTTCTACGTCCAAAACGGGCGGTAAATCTCCCGTGCGCAGCGTCACGTTGTCCCGAAAATTCATGGCTTGGGTGCGCGCATTGAGCGTCGGGCGAAAGAAATGATAAGCTCCGCGTTTGATGCCGACGCGCTCGGTTTGTTCCCAATTATAGCAGAACATCGTATCGACAAAGGTGTGCCCCTCGGTGGCTTTCATAAAGGCAAAACGTACATCCTGCGCCGCCACGGTGTCCCAATTTATGTAAGATTGATAATGCGAAACGTCGATGCCGTGTACCTCATAGCCCGTCATGCGCTCGGTTTGCTCATCGCAGGACGCGAAGCAAAGCAGACAAAAGACTATGTAGAAAGTGTAGCGCATGATTTAAAAATCGGGTAACGGTTTACAACGGAATGTGTTCGGTATTTATAACGCAAATATTCTAAAAATATGCCGGAGAGCTGTAAAAAAACTTAATAAAGTCGGCTTCGGGCGGAGAGAGGACAAAAAAGCCGAGAAGAGAACGGTCTTATTTAATTGTGAACCGATACGCCGAGCAAGAGAGAGAGAAAATTACAAGTGAGGAAAAAAGTCCATATAAATATGTATCTTTACGAGTAGTGCTAAAGATATAATGCTGTTTTTATTTAAGAACATTTATTTACAGGAGCATTTCCAAAAAAGTAGCCTCATATTTTGGGCACTACCATAAAAAGTTTATCTTGAAAAATTAAACTTGTTGCTTTTTTTTTTTAAACAGAAAAAATGAAATCATATTTTTTTATATTTATCGTCTCTTTTCTCTGCTTATCTTGCGAAAAAGAAAAATTACAAGTGATTCCTACGGAAACAGAAAGTTATGTAATTGATTTTTTTGTTGAAGCTGAAAAACACGGAAGAAACATAAATTTGTCGGATTACAATTTAGAAATAGTTTTTACTGAACTCGATATGATTTCGGGTCGCTGTATATCATCTCGCAAGAAGAATAAAGTCGAATTAGATTCCATTACTTGGCAGCAGTTGAACAATGATAGAAAAAGGCAACTCATTTTTCATGAATTGGGACATTGCATTTTAAAAAGAGAAGACATATTAGACAGTTTCTCTTCGGGCGAAGCTAAAAGTATTATGTGTAATAATACTGAATGTTCGATAAACTATGTTAGTGAAAGTTGGAAAGATTATTATAACAAAGAGTTATTTACGTTTAACGCAGAACTTCCTTTGTGGCATCAAACAGAGGAACCGGCAAGATTAGAAGATGCTACAGAAAATACGGAAGTTATAGATACAACTATTTTCGATGACGCTTTATATGTAGAAAATGCTGCATTTGATAATGAAAAAGACTTTGCAATAAAACTTGGTTACTCTGCGTGGAGGTCTTACCTAAATTCAATTTTTTTAAAATACGGTGACTTAGAATTTAGGTTTTATACACAAGGAAAAGTAACTATAAATCGACGAATCGGTAATCGTCAGCATTCTTTTTACTCTTACGAATTGTTTGATGATCATTTAAACACGACATTGACTATACAAAAGTCAGACAATTTCTACCGTTTTTTCGTGAATGAGCAGCAGGTACATATTATGAATTATTATGAAACAGACAATAATATCATCCGTTCCGCCGATTCGGAAGAAAGTTATCATACGCTGCGATTGGAAACTTTCAATATGTAGAATTTTGGTAAAATAAATTCTCTCCTTCCTAAAGAATCCTTAAATGCCTGCATTTCATAAAGATTCTGTCTGCTTTAAGTGTCTTATTAACAAAAAGCGGAAAGAAAGGCACAATACTTGACGAAAAAATAAATAAATCGCCGGGTCTTTACTTAATCACTTGAATTTCATAACTTTGTGAACTCTTTCCCCCGGTATATACATGAGAAGACTAATTATCTTCCGTTTT
>JAHDCG010000014.1:54496-71357 GCA_020629965.1 Saprospiraceae bacterium
CCGGAATAAAGTCAATCGTTTCATCAGGAAAAGTCGCATTTTTTATAACTACTATAATTTTTACTACTATTCGGATTTTTCCTACAAGAATTGAGCAGTCATGGGAAATAAAAAAAGCAGTTCGGATTTTTTAGGCAGGAAATTACTCTCCGGCAACCCGGCAGTCGCGCCGCGTGTGCAGGAAATGTACGATTATTACGCCAAAGTGAAAGACATTGTCGAGCGCACCAACACTGCCCTCGGCAAGCGTCCTTCCGTAAAAAGAACTTATAGTGTCACAACAGAAGGAATCATCACGGTCAGCAGCAGTTGTACAACCGACCGGATTTTCAACTACACAAGATTGGAATAGATACATCGCCCAAAAAGGCGGTCACGTCAACGGTACCGAGTTGCGTGACCTGCGCTTCGGTGTCTATCAAAGAATTGAAAAAATACGCGGTCGTCCCCTCCTTGTTTACGCTACCGACTTCCTCGGTCAGACGGATAATTCCACTTCCAACGCCATAGATTTATCGGATATCGACGGTTTTACCGACCTCGCGGGCAGCGTGGACGGTGACGAAGTCGATATATTGCTGCACAGCCCGGGCGGTCGTCCGGATGCTACCGAGCGCATCGTTTACATTCTGCGCAATCATTTTGAAAAAGTCCATTTTATCGTCCCGCATTCCGCTTACTCGGCGGCTACGATGTTGGCACTGTCGGGCGATACGATTACCATACACCCGAGTGCGACGCTCGGTCCCATCGACCCGCAAATCGGCGGCATCCCCGCTCGGTCTATCAAGCGCGGCTTTGAAAAAGTACGCGATTTACTGAAAGAAGAAGGCCCGGAAGCCCTGCCGGCTTACATTCCGCTCATCGAAAAATACTCTTTGGATTTATTGGAATTGTGTGACGATTCCGAGAAACTCTCGAAGGAATTAGTCACCGATTGGCTCACCGATTATATGTACAGCGACGAAGACAACGAGGAAAAAATCGAAAAAATCGTCGATTATTTCAGCAGCTACGACAAGCACCTGATGCACTCGCGCCCGCTGCTTTTCAAAAAACTCAAGTCGCTGCACCTCAAAATTAAAATCGCCGACAAACCCCTGCGCAAACTCATCTGGGAAGCCTACATCATGCTCAACGGCTTTTTCAGTATGACGGATTTTGTGAAATTATACGAAAATGCCCCCGACCTCTCCTACGGAAAGCAAGTACAAATCGAAACGCAACAAGGCGCGACGAATAAAGCGGCGGCGGGGCGGAAGAATTTTAGGCTTTGAGGGTGAGAGATTTTAGATGTTAGATGTTAGATATCAGACGTTAGATGCCGTTCTGACTTGTTCTCGTACCGTAGCGTCGATTTTAATCGACCTGCTAAAATTGCTAAAACTTTTAATAGCCAATCGACTAAAGTCGATGCTACGGTGCGGGGGAGCGACCTGCAACTCCGCCTTTCATAAAATTTTCAATTAGTTTCCTTCCGCCGCCTTCTTCCGTCCGGCATTTTCTACTTTTGCAGTCATTCGACAATTCCAATATCTCGAGTCACGGGGTGCGGGAAAATCTAACGTCTAACATCTAAAGTCTAACATCTTCCATAAAAATGTTTCTCGAACCACATTACAAAGGCCAACGCAGCGGTTGGATAGAAGTCGTTTGCGGCTGCATGTTCTCGGGCAAAACCGAAGAACTGATACGCCGTCTGCGCCGCGCACAAATCGCCAATCAGAAAGTCGAAATTTTCAAACCGAAAATCGACACGCGCTACGACGACACCGAGGTGGTTTCGCACAACGCTAATTCCATTCACTCCACGCCCGTCAGCGACCCGCAGGAAATTTTAGACCTGTGCCGCGACTGTAATGTAGTCGGCATCGACGAGGCGCAGTTTTTTGATAAATCCATCGTCGATGTCTGCCAAGAGTTGGCGTTAAACGGCATCCGCGTCATCGTCGCCGGTTTGGATATGGACTTTCAGGGCAAACCCTTCGGCCCCATGCCCGACATTCTGGCGGTCGCCGAATATCTGACCAAAGTACACGCCATCTGCCAACATTGCGGCAATTTGGCAACCCACTCTTACCGTCTTACCACCGAGGGCGACCAAGTCCTGTTAGGCGAAAAAGACAGCTACGAACCCCGCTGCCGCAAGTGCTATTCGATGGGAAATATTTTGCGCTTGCAGACGCTTCCGTGACGGGGTTTGAAAAATCATCCGACTTTACTCACAGGGTGACTCAAAGTCACCTTTTGAGTAAAATCGGATAATTTTTTTGACAAAATCAAACCCCACACGAAAAAGGGACAGAAGCAAAACTTCTGTCCCTTTTTAATTCTAAGAAACGAAAAATCAAAATCCAAAACCAAAGGACAGCAAAAGGTAGTAACCCGTCCACCAACTAACAAAAAAGCTCCTGTCCCTTTTAATTCATAAAAAAACGAAAAAATCAAGTCCAAAACCGAAAGACAGCAAAAAGCAGCGTCCCCTCCACCACCCACCAACTACCACCCACCACCTAATTCGCCATTTCGGATAAGAACTTAATCCGCATCAACTGAATTTCTTCCAAGGTAATATCGTCTTCCTGCAACTCCTTAAAAGCCACATTCACATCATCCGTTTCCGCTTCCATGAAATATTCGTAAATGTCCTCGCGGCTGTATTCGTCCACGGCTTCGTCGATGTAATAATCAAGGTTGACTTTAGTACCGGAGGTCACGATAGCATCCAATTCGTGCATCATATCTTCCATGCTGATATCGTTGGAGCCGGCGATGTCGTGCAACGGAATTTTGCGGTCGATACCCTGAATGATGTTGACTTTGACCTTTGATTTATTCGCCACCTGCTTCATCACGAAGTCCGTCGGGCGTTCGATTTCGTTTTCCTCGACGTACTGTTTGATGATTTCCAAAAACGGACGGGCGTATTTAATCGCTTTCCCTTTACTGACGCCGCTGACGTTCGCCATCTCGTCCATCGTGATCGGGTAGCTCGTCGCCATATCCGCGAGTGAGGGGTCTTGAAAGACTACGAAAGGCGGTACATTTTTCTGCTTCGCTACTTGACGACGGGTGTCTTTCAGCATTTTCAGCAGTACATTGTCGAGAGTAGCGGCTTTGCTCGGCCCGTCGTCGTAGTTGGCCGTCATTTTCGAGAAGTCGTGGTTCATCGGAATTTCGATGCTGTGCGGCTTCTTCATAAAGGCGCGACCTTCGTCCGTGAGTTTGAGCAGACCGTAAGTTTCCACGTCTTTGTACAGCAAATTGTGCAGCAACGCCTGACGGAAAACCGAAGACCAAAAGTTTTCTTCTTTATCTTTTCCTTTGCCGAACAGCGGACGCTCATTGAAGTGGTAGTCCTTGATTTGCTTGGTTTCTTTGCCCATCACAAAGTTGATGAGCAAGTCGATGCGGTACAGCTCGTCGAGTTGTTCCACGCTTTGCAGTGCCAACAGCATTTGGTCTTTGACCTCCGTTTTTTCTTTCGGATAGCGGCAGTTATCACACATATTTCCGCAGTCGCTGTCATCGTAAGTCTCGCCGAAATAGTGCAGCAAAAACTTCCGGCGGCAGGCGGTCGTCTCCGAATACGCCATCACTTCTTTCATCAACTGCGAACCCATTTCGCGCTCCGCCACGGGCTTATCGCGCAAAAATTTCTCTAAACGCTGAATGTCTTTATACGCATAAAAAGCAATACAACTGCCCTCCATACCGTCCCGACCGGCACGACCCGTTTCCTGATAATAATTTTCGATGGACTTGGGAATGTTGTAGTGAATAACAAAGCGCACATCCGGCTTATCGATGCCCATTCCGAAGGCAATCGTCGCTACAATCACGTCGATTTCTTCCATCAGAAAATCATCCTGCGTTTTGCTCCGCGTTTTGGCGTCGAGACCCGCGTGATAAGGTGCGGCTTTGACCCCGTTCACCTTCAGCATTTGGGCGATTTCTTCCGTGCTTTTCCGCGCCTGCACGTAGATGATGCCGGATTGGTCAGGCATACCTTTGACTACTTTGACAATCTCCCGAATGGTCGGTTCTTTCTTGCCTTTCGGGCGAATTTCGTAGTATAAATTATCCCGATTAAAGGAAGAAATGTACACCGCCTCATTCTCCATGTTGAGGTTTTTGACGATGTCCGTTTGCACTTTCGGCGTCGCCGTTGCCGTCAATGCGACCACGGGAATATCTTTGCCGACGGCGTCAATCATGGTGCGAATGCGACGGTACTCCGGGCGGAAATCGTGTCCCCATTCCGAGATACAATGCGCCTCATCGACCGCGACGAAGGAGATGTCCGAATTGGCAAAAAACTCTAAGTTTTCTTCTTTGGTCAGCGTTTCCGGAGCAATGAAAAGCAGTTTGGTTTTGCCCGCCGCAATGTCCGCTTTCACCGTCCGCATTTGCGTGCGCGACAGAGAAGAATTGAGAAAGTGCGCCACGTCGTCGTTTTCCGAGTGACCTCGAATGCTGTCCACCTGATTTTTCATCAAGGCAATCAGCGGCGAAATGACGATTGCGGTGCCCGGCATCATCAGCGCGGGCAGTTGGTAGCAAAGGGATTTTCCGCCGCCCGTAGGCATAATGACGAAAGTATCCTGTCCGTTGAGGACGCTGCGAATGATTTCTTCCTGCGTACCTTTAAAACTGTCGAAGCCGAAAAAATTCTGTAAGGCTGCGTGCAGGTCGTCTGTTGTAGTTCCGATGGCTGTCTCCACTGTATTCATAATTTTTTTAAATAACTTTTCTCGCCGCAGGTTTTACTTGAACTCCTGCCGGCGAAGTAGGCGAATTATGCCGTTGAGTGTTTCTATCTTTGCCCGACACCTGTGCGCAGGTATCGCCTTTGTTTGTTAGTTTAATTCAATAAAATTTTCAATTATCTTTTCATAAAGAAAAAATAACAGAGTTGTTGTATAGGTATTTGGCTAATATGAGAATTGTATTTTTTCGTTTAAGGAATTAATTTTTTCAGTGCATAGCCGTAGCTACGGACTTAAAAAATTTGTTTCTTAAACGGAACAAAGACTTTTTCATATTAGTCTAATATTTATACAACAACTCTAATAAATGATTTGGTGAGGATTAGCTTAGGAGAAGTAAAAGGTTAATAGTGTTTTAGCAGATGTTTTCTTCTTTCGTTCAAATTTGCGGCAAATAATTGTACGCAAATATCAAATTGAACAAAAAAAGTGACATAGAGGAAAACCTGTATTTGCTTTCCGTCGTCAAAAATAAAGAAAAAACGCGTGATTTCCGATAAAATTATAGAAAAAACTGCAATAAAGACCCTCGAAATCGAATGCCGCACGATAAATGACCTGCGCGCCTCAATAAATGAGGACTTTATACGCGCCGTAAAATCAATTCACGCCTGCGACGGCAGACTGGTCGTGACGGGCGTCGGCAAAAGTGCGCTTATTGCCCAAAAAATTGTTTCGACGCTCAATTCTACCGGACAGCCCGCCCTTTTTATGCACGCAGCCGATGCGGTACACGGTGATTTGGGTATGATTGCCGCCTGCGATTTTGTGCTTTGCGTCAGCAAAAGCGGCGAAACGGCTGAAATCAAAGTGTTAATTCCTTTCCTCAAAAATACGAAAAATAAAATTATCGGCATGACCGCCCGCCCGGATTCTTTTCTCGGTCGCGCCGCCGATTTCGTGCTGCACACGCCCGTCCCCGAAGAGGCAGACCCCAATAACCTCGCGCCCACGGCAAGCACTGCGGCACAGGCGGCAATGGGTGATGCACTGGCGACTTCTTTACTGGCTTTACGCGGGTTTACGCCGCAGGATTTTGCCAAGTTTCACCCCGGCGGCATGCTCGGGAAGCAAATGTACCTGCGCGTTTCCGACCTTTATCCGCACAACGAAAAACCCGCCGTACGCAAGTCCGCCGACCTGCACGAGACGATAGTGGAAATGACCTCCAAACGTTTGGGCTGCACGGCGGTCGTTAATAAAAAAGGTAAAATAAAGGGCATCATCACCGACGGAGATTTGCGCAGAATGCTGGAAAAAAAACGCAAGGGAAAACAAGTAAAAGCCGGTAAAATTATGAGTAAAAAACCGCTGACTATCGCGGCGGACGACCTCGCGGTGAAGGCTCTGCAACTCATGCGCGAACGCAGCATCACACAGCTTTTAGTGACGGAAAAAGGCAGGTATGTCGGCGTCGTGCATTTGCATGACCTGATACGTGAGGGACTAATTTAGAAAATGAAAGATGCCTCTCGACCAAAATTTCAACCGAGGCAGTCCGTTCACCGTCCGCCTTCTATCGTCCGCTTATTAGAAAAAGCCCGAACTCAGCTAAGAATTCGGGCTTTTTTCAGAATAATTTACAAGATTGTTATCTCGCCAAGACCACTTTCCGCATCGCCGTTCCTTCCGCACTCGTGAAAGACAGCAGGTAAACACCTTCGGCAAAATCGGAAGTATTAAAAACCGTCAGTGCGCCCGTCGTTTTTTGTACGGAAACCAACCGACCGGTCGCCGTGTACAGTGAAATCTCATTTACCTCTAAATCTCCCGTTTGCACAAATAATTCCGCGCTTGCCGGCTGCGGGTAAACACTAATGCCGTGCAGCCAAGAGTTATCGGTACCCGTCGTGACGCTCGCCGTGACTTCCGTCGGAGCGGCGAGCGGGAAAGCGACTTCCGCCGTATTCATCAAAGTTAAAACTTCCAAAGTAAGCGCTACTCCCGCAGCGGGCGCATCGCTTCTGACCTGCGCCGTGAGGTGACCGACCACACCCTGCGAGGGACTGCTCATGCCGTCGGTTTGGGTCATTGCGGCGTGTAAAACGTTGCCTTCCAAAACGGACATCGCCACGCTGCCCTCGAATATTTCGCCGTCGTTGGTAAAGTTGACGGTGCTTAAATCAAAAACAGCCGGGTCGAGTACAACGTCGAATGCCAAACCCGTCATCACGTAGCCGTTCAGCGTGTTCAGCGTAAGCGGAATGCTGACCGTCTCGCCCTGTGCGGCTTCGATGGGTTCCGCGCTGAGAGAAATGAGTTCGTTTTGATAGACAAAAGGCTCGAAAATCGAGAGGTTATCGTCGTGCGTTTGTCCGTAATTTTGGACAACGGCATTCATGTCGGCGGCGTTGATTTCTCCGTCGCCGTTGGTGTCGAAAAATTTATAATCTACGTCGCTGACCTGCGTTTGTTCGCCCCAATAAACGGCGTATTCCGGTTGCCAAATTTCGCTTGCATTTTCGCGCGGCACGCCCGTTGCTCCGTAGCCGAGACCGATGTACAGCGCATCCAAAGTGTTGACAATGCCGTCATTATTGGCATCGCCCGCCCACACGTAAGGCTGCGGCATGGCTACGACATTGACAATGATGGTTGCCTGTACGGAGTTGCCGAACTCATCCGTGACCATGATGCACAGCGTATCCGTGCCCGAGGCAATACCGGTGTAAACTACGCAGGGCGCATCGAAAGTAAACTCTACGGAAAACTCTTGTTCTTCGAGACACAAATCGACGACATCCGTAATTTCGGGGAGGCAGGCAATACCCGTTTCACCGACGAAAATATCGGTTTCGATGACAATCGGGTCACCTTCGTTTCCGCCGCCGTTGTCTTCCTCACAGACAATATCGTCGGGGTCGGCAAAATTAATTCCCCAATTATTCAAAATCGAACCGAACTCGATGTTGCACACGCAATTCACGTATAAAGTCCACTCGCCGCTCACCGGATGCCCCGCCACGTTGTAGTCGTCCAAATCACAATTCGGAGCCGGCACCGCGCCGTTGTGAATATTTTCCGCGCCCGCACCGCAGGCTAAAGTCCATTCGCCCTCGATGCAATTCTCAACCCCGTTGCAGACATCGCCGTAAGAAACGCCCTCGGTCAGCGGCATAAAATTGCCCGGCACCAAAGTAAAAACCGCGCCGTCGTCGGGAGAACCGCACTGCCCGACGGCATTTCCGTCGTCACCCATGATACCGTAGTGCAGACCGCTCGGCGACACCAAAGACATCGAAACGTCGCCCAGCCAAGTGTGGTGCAGGTCGATATCGACGGAAACCAAAGGATTTGCGCCCAAATCATCGACCCCCGTCGTGCTGACATTGATGGTGGAAATGATGGAAGCCACCTCGGGACCCGGAATGTAGGTTTCGTTCGGGCAATCGGTGCAAACGCATTGTGCATCGAGATTTTGGCTGACAAAAAAGGAGATGAAAAGTAAGAGAAGTAGATTTTTTTTCATGGCAAAGAGGATTTAATTGTGGTGAAAGACGGTTGTTTTGATGGATTATTCAACTCATATAAGGTACGGGGTACTTTTTCTAAAAAACGCACGGAATATTTCGGAACTCTTCCGAGCTAAGAAAAAATCAAGTACCTCGTACCTTTTACGAAGCCGATTTGTAGTGAAGAACCCGGAAAGAGCCGTTTCGCTGCAAAAAAAATGAAGAGAAAGTGACGGCTGTTGAGCAAATTAAGATTTTGCGTCATGTTTAATTTCGGTTAAAACTACAAGAAAATTTCGGATAATCCTCAAAATATGAGGTCGAATGATTGAATTGACAAATATTTTGCAAACAGACGGGAGGGGGGAGTCAGAAAAGACCTAAGAATCCGGACCGGAGAAGAGATATTTTGATTTAAAACATATAAGAAAAGACGAATTTTTTGACCGTTTATCGAAAAATCGGTGCCTTTGGCATAAAATTATCAAAAGAAAAGGCAGGCGAAGCAACTTCCGAATATTTCCGCCGTCTTATCCATACAGAAGAACACAAACCCTTTTACAAAACCGAAAAATTTTCATACTAATTCAGTTTTATTGCAGGCAGTCGTTTTGGTGACGACTGCCTTTTTTATGTTTAGAAGTTTAATCGCTGAAAAGTTCAAATCTGCCGTGCGCGTTCTAAACGCCTAAGCATTTTAAAAAACCGTTACTTCCCTACCAACATCAACTTTCCTCCGCGACTCACATCCATGCGTGTTACGTTTTGCACGCCGAGACCGTTCAAATCCGTCACCAATTTCCAGTTACTCATCGCGTTCTCTTTGTAACGATAAATCTTGCTGCCGCGTGCCGCCAAAAAGCTGCCGTCGCTCAATACGGCAAAATCTTCGCTGCCCGACAGCGTCTGAATAATCGTGCGCATAATGCCCGTATTCACATCGACTTCTTTAATAAACCACGCGTCGGGCGATGATTTGTGTACGACCGCGATGTTACCGTTTTCCATCCGTTTGAAGCAACGACCGGGATTTTCCGCCACGTACTTGGTCAGCCCCGTGCGCAGGTCGGCAATTTCTAAAGTATTCGGGTCGCCGACGCGAAAAAGCAGCACTTCGTTTTCGTTAATCCAGGCGTGATAACCGATGTCGGTCAGGGCGGGCAGCAGATTTTCGCCGCCGTTGCTGCGGTCGATGGGGTATTTCCACAGACGCTGCAATCTCGGATTATCGGCATCCGTGCGCACCACGCTGAAATAGCGGGCGTCGGGCATGACGGTAGGGGAGTATTCGCTTTCGGGCGTATCGGTGATGCGCGTCAATTCGCTGCGGTCGGGTCGCAGAGCGTAGATTTCGGTTTGTTGTCCGTTTTCGGTTTGTACGGTGACATAGACTTCATTTTCCGAAAAAAAGAAAGGTTGATTGTTGTAGCCGTCGGGGTTAAATTTACTCGCAAAAACGGGATTTGTCAACACCAAATCGTCATCCGTAGTCGCCAACTGAAACAGATACAGATTGGTTACGGGAATATTTTGGGCGAAGCCGGTGCCGCAAAATAAAAAGGAGAGGAAGAAAAGCACGTATTTTTTCATGGAAACATTTTTTGCAAAAATTAGACAAACCCGGTACATACCGACACGGTTTATGGGCAAAAATAAACGAATAATTCGCTAATCCGTTAAATTTGTGGAATTAGAAATTATCTCTAAAGTTAATCGACTCGCCATGCTAAAAAATCTACTTACTCTTTCTTTCTTTTTGCTGCTGTGCAGCCTTAACGCACAAGAACTCCAACTCGTCGAATTTGCCGACGGCTTCAGCAGTCCGACCGATATTGCCCACGCGGGCGACGACCGTCTGTTCATCACCGAGCGCGACGGCACGGTGCGCATTCTGAATGCAGACGGCAGCAGCGGCGGCACTTTCTTGGACATCGACGACATGGTGACTTCCTGCGGCGGCGGTTGCGAAATCGGGCTTTTAGGCTTGGCTTTTCACCCCGACTTTGCGAACAACGGTTTCTTCTACGTCAACTACACGGCGGTCGGCGGCGGTGATACGCACGTCAGTCGTTTCAGCGTGTCTCCGAACAATCCGAATGCGGCAGACCCCGACTCGGAGGTCGTTTTGCTCGACATCGAGCAGCCCTACGGCAATCACAACGGCGGCTGCATTAAGTTCGGTCCCGACGGCTACCTGTACATTGGCATGGGCGACGGCGGCTCGGGCGGCGACCCACAGGCATTCTCGCAAAATCGCCAATCTTTACTCGGTAAAATGCTGCGCATCGACGTCGATAACGGCAGTCCTTATGCTATTCCCGCAGACAATCCTTTTGCCGAGACCGATGAGACTTTAGACGAAATTTGGGCTATCGGCGTGCGCAATCCGTGGCGTTTCAGTTTTGACCGCGAAACCGGCGACATGTGGATTGCCGACGTCGGGCAAAATGCTTTTGAAGAAGTGGATTTTGAACCGGCGGGCAGTCCCGGCGGCGTCAATTACGGCTGGAGATGCCGCGAGGGTTTCGCCGATTTCAATATGTCGAATTGTCCGCCCGTTTCGCAGTTGACCGACCCGGTGCATGTATATGAGACGAGCAGCGGCTTCGGTCAGGGCTGTTCGATTACCGGCGGATTTGTGTATCGCGGCTGTGAGTTTCCCGAGTTTTACGGCAAATATATCTACGGCGATTACTGCTCAAGTCGCATTTGGGCATTAACAAATAACGGCGACGGTACCTTCACCAACGAAGAGCTTCTGAACTACGACAACAACGAAATCTCCGCCTTCGGCGAAGACGTAAACGGCGAACTCTACATGGCTGCCCTCGGCGAAGGCAGAATTTACCGCGTCACCGAAACGACCAATCCGCTGACGGTCAGCGCGGCGGTCACGAGCGTATCCTGCAACGGAAATGCCGACGGCGCAATTGATTTGACCTTGCCCGCCGGCAGCACTTTTACTTGGTCGAATAATGCACAAACCGAAGACCTGACCGACTTAGCGGCGGGCGAATACACAGTCACAGTCATCACGGAAGGCGGCTGCGAAAAAGTCGAAACGTACACGATTAACGAACCCGAACCCGCGACTTTCGACATTGTAAACACGGCGGGCGTCTTGATGGTCGGCGGCGCGGAAGCGGAGGTCGATTGGATTTTGGACGGAGAAATCGTAGCGACCGGCACGATGTTCACGCCGGCGGTCAGCGGCGATTATTCCGCTTCGTTTGTCGATGCGGACGGCTGCGTCAACATTTCCAACACTTTATCGGTCGTCGTTTCGAATACGGATAATTTAGATACGGCGGTCGATATTTCCGTTACGCCAAATCCTTTTACCGATGCGGTGCAGTTAAGTTTCGACGCTGCGGAAAAAGACGATTTCACGCTGCGCATTTTGAACACGGAAGGCAAAGAACTTTACCGCGAAAAAATCACGGCGGAAGGCAACACGGCGCGTACCGTGACTTTGTCCGATTTGCCGGCGGGGATTTACTTTTTGCATTTGGGAAATGAGGAAGGGGAGTTTACGGAGAAGTTGGTGAAGGAGTAGAAGTTTTTCCTCCGAATATAAAAGCGGTTCACGAAACATTATTTTCGTGAACCGCTTTTTAATTTTCAATGCTTAGATGCGTCGCTTTGTGCGATTTTTACGCTTCCTTTTCCTCTGCCGTCACGTCGAGGTGCAACTCCTCCAACTGCGTGTCGTCGATGTGCGAAGGCGCATCAATCATCATATCGCGCCCCTGATTATTTTTCGGGAAAGCGATAAAATCACGAATAGAAGTTTGCCCTTTCAATACCGCACACAAGCGGTCGAAACCAAACGCCAACCCGCCGTGCGGCGGCGCACCGTACTCGAATGCGCCCATGAGGAAACCGAATTGGTCTTCCGCCTCTTCTTCCGTAAAGCCCAAGAGTTTGAAGTTTTTTTCCTGCAATTTGCGGTCGTGAATCCTGACCGAACCGCCGCCGATTTCCGAGCCGTTGATGACCATATCGTAAGCATCAGCGCGCAAAGATTTCATTGTCTCGTGATCGCCGTTCAGCATTTTTTCTTCGTCCTCCTTCTTCGGTGCCGTGAAGGGGTGGTGCATTGCGTGAAAGCGATTCGAGTCCTCATCCCACTCCAACAGCGGGAAGTCCACAACCCACAGCGGCTTAAAGTCATCGGGCTGCATCAAGTCCATGCGGCGTCCCATTTCGAGGCGCAGGTCGTTGAGTTGACTGCGTACTTTGTCGGTTTCGCCCGAGAGGACGAGCAGCATATCGCCCGCTTTCGCCTCAAATTTATCCGCCCATTTTTGGAGAGCCGCATCGTCGAAAAATTTGCCGACACTCGTCTTGAAAGTTCCGTCGCCGTTGACTTTGACGTACACCAAGCCCTTCGCGCCGATTTGCGGACGCTGCATCCACTCGGTCAGTTTTTTGATGTCTTTATTAGAATATTTGTCCGCCTGACCGTCCGCTTTGATACCGACGACGAGTTCCGCGTTGTCAAAAACGGGGAAGTCGTGTCCTTTGGCGACGTCGTTTAGTTCAACAAATTCCATCCCGAAACGCACATCCGGTTTATCCGAACCGTAACGCTGCATCGCCTCGTCATAAGACATACGCGGAAAGTCCGGCAAATCTACTCCCAAAGTTTGCTTAAACAAATGCTTGGTCAGACCCTCGAAAGTCTGCAAGATTTCTTCCTGCGTCACGAATGCCATTTCGCAGTCAATCTGCGTAAACTCCGGCTGCCGGTCTGCCCGCAAATCTTCATCGCGGAAACATTTCACAATCTGAAAATACCGATCCATACCCGCCACCATCAGTATCTGTTTGAAGGTCTGCGGCGACTGCGGCAGGGCGTAAAATTGCCCGGGGTTCATGCGACTCGGCACCACAAAATCACGGGCGCCCTCCGGTGTACTTTTAATCAGCACCGGCGTTTCGATTTCGATGAAACCTTGGTCGGCGAGGTACTTGCGCGTCTCGATGGCGAGGTTACTGCGGAATATTAAATTTTGCTGCACCGGATTTCTGCGAATATCGAGGTAGCGGTATTTCATGCGCAACTCGTCGCCGCCGTCCGTGTTGTCTTCGATGGTAAACGGCGGCGTTTTTGCTGCGTTGAGTATGTCGAATTTTGTCACCAAAATCTCCACGTCACCCGTCGGCATGTCCGGATTTTTGCTCGAACGCTCGATGACCTCGCCCGTCACTTTTATCACAAACTCGCGCCCGACCGTGCGGGCTTTGGCAAACAGTTCTTCGCCCGTTTGCTCTTCGTTAAATAAAAGTTGCGTCTTGCCGTAGCGGTCGCGCAGGTCAATCCACATCATAAATCCTTTGTCGCGGACGGTCTGCACCCAACCGCTGAGGGTGACTTCCTGTCCGACGTGTTCCGCTCTGAGTTCGCCGCAATTATGCGTTCTGTACATGATAGATTATTTTAGTTTTCGGCGTTTTGCTCCGAATTTCTGTTTGATTCTTCTTTAATTTTTCGACCGACCGGTCTGCGACGTTTAACGTATTTCACGGTAAAAGTTCCGCAAAACGTTTGAAAATTCTCATTTCTGCTCGTTGCTTTCAATTTTTGGCTTAAATATCGCAAATGCCGGTTTTCAAAAAACGGGGCAAAAATAGCAGATTAAGGATAAACGCGGCGTTATTTTCGATTCCTAAACAAAATTGAGAAAAAAATTCACATATTTTTATTTATAAATTAAAATCCGACGGTATCTGTTCCGGTCTGATATTCAGTTTTTTACAAAATTGAAATAAGTTAAAATATCTATACAATCTTTTCATTTTCAAAACCCTACATAAAATAATTTTTATAATTTATGAAATTATCCATATATTTGCCTTTGAGAAAATTACACAAGACTTTTTCATTTTGCACATTGTTCAACTAACTGTACACTCGACCCTGCCTTTTATTTTTTCCCTTTTTGTTATACCTACATTTTCTATTTAACGGCACGACTGCCGCCCTCCCTTTCTGTGTCCCCTCGTAATTCTTACAACTACGGAACTTTTGTCATTGAATAATCCATGCTTTTGACCCGTCCCGGTCGGCATAAGTTATTTGCTGCAAATTTCCGCCAAAATCCTACATCATGAACAAATTGTACATCGTGTGCTTGTGCGCGGGTCTGTTTTTTTCTCAAAATCTCTCGGCGCAGAATTCTAAATTTGAAATCGGTGTTTTTGCCGGTTGGTCTAATTATCTCGGCGACTTACAGCAAAGTCAATTCGAGCGCGACGAGGCACACCGAGCCTACGGTGCCTTCGTTCGCTACAATTTTAACGACTACGTTGCTGTCAAAGCCCAATATCTGCGCGGCAGCATTACGGGTGCGGACGCCAATTATCAATCGCTTTTGGTTTCCAAAGAACGCAATCTGCACTTTCGCAGCGATATTCACGAGTTTGGTGTACAGGGCGAGTTTTCTTTTGCGAAATTCGGAGAAAACAACGCCAAAATCGCCGCTCCTTATCTCTTAGCGGGCATCGCCGTTTTTCATTTTAATCCGCAGGCAGTCTTCGACGGCAGTTGGTACGATTTGCAACCCTACGGCACCGAGGGTCAAGGCACGGACGCGCATCCGGAATTAAAAAAATACAAACTCACACAATTCTCCATCCCGCTCGGTGTCGGTTTTAATATTGCATTGAGCAAGCACCTGCGTCTCGGTTTTGAACTCGGTTTCCGCAAAACATTCACCGACTATTTAGATGATGTCAGCGGTACCTATCCCGACGTCGAAAGCCTGAAAAGCAGTAACGAAATGGCGGGCGTTTTCAGCTACCGCTCGGGCGAAATCACGGGCGAAGACATGCCCAACCCGATGGGAAAAGCGCGCGGCACGCGACCGGGGAATGATATGTATGCCTTTGGCGGCGTGACTTTGAGTTATGCGTTTTAACATGCCGTAGCATCGACTTCAGTCGATTGGCTAAAAAATTAAGATAGCTTATCGACTAAAGTCAATGCTACGGTTCGGGCTGCTTCCGCAAAATCATATCGCTGTAACTGTCCTCCAACAAATCACTTTTCTTCACTCCAAACAAATCGATGTAAAATTCACATTGCCGCAGCAAATCCGCTTCGGGAATACTGCCGTCTTTATCAATCGCTTCGATTTCGATAAAATTTCCCAAGCCCTGTACGCGGTCGATATGAAATTTTACGTTATCGATAAAGTAAATTTCGCGTTCCTTATCCACTACGGTCAGCACCCCGACGGAGGTCTCTAAAATGGCTTTCAGCCCGCTGCCCGGTGTACTTTTGTAGAGTAATACTTCCGATTTTTTCGGTCCGCTTTGATTTTTTCTGAAATAATGAATGAGGTGATTTTCGATGTTGCCTTCCCGCAGTTTCAACCGACCGTGCGGTACTCTGAAATAAGTATCGACCTGTCGGTCAATTCCTTTAAAATCCGCATTTTTCTTGCGTAAAATATCGCGCACGGTATTCGCATTACGGCTGCGGGCTTTGATTTCGATGAGTGTGGGCATGTTTTTTTTAGTTGAGAGTAGAGAGTGAAGAGTAGAGAGTAGTGCTGTCTGCGGTCTCGGCTCGCTACTCTTTACTCGCCGCTCTTCGCTAAAAACCGCTATCTTTGACACATGAAAAAACCGCAAAGTAACTACCGCCGAGACATTTTCGAAGTCACCCGTCTTATACCGCACGGGCGCGTCACGACTTACGGACACATTGCCGACTACCTCGCGCTCGGCTCGGCGCGCATGGTCGGTTGGGCACTTAACAAGTCCTTCGGTGAGGCGAATATTCCCGCGCATCGCGTCGTCAATCGCAAGGGCGAACTGAGCGGACGCACGCATTTCCCGCCGCCGCTGACGATGCAGGAACGCTTGGAGGCGGAAGGCATCAAAGTGGAAGATGATAGAGTAACGGATTTTAAATCGCTGCTGTGGATACCGGCGGAGGAGTTGAAAAGCGACTATGAATAGGTTGATAGTTGATGGTTGGTAGTTGATGGTTGAGTTCGACTTTTTTTCTTAGTGTTTGCTTTTACATAATTTTCCGCTTTTTCCTTTTGATAAAAAACAAGGCACTCAAAGATTTATCAAAATTCAAAGCACAAGTTATCGACCGCAAATAACTAAACGCCTTAACCTCGAAACATCTCCTCACTCCAACACATCGATTATCGACTTCAATGCCAAAAAAATCGGCTCGCGTCCTTCCTTCGTCACCTGAAAAGTTTCCGTGTCTTCATCATCAATGACCAAAGCGTCTTCCGCAAACGCCAGTAAATCTTCCTGCGGATAATCCTCAAAGAAAACCGTCAACTTATCCCGAAAACGCTTTTCTTTAGAAGCCGACATGACGGCATAGTTTTCCTCTTCCGCCCCGCCGAGTTGCTCTTGGGTCACTTCATTCAGTTCCGGATTAACGTGTTGCGCCGCATTCATAATGACCAGAGTCAGGTACAGCAAATATTCTTTTTCCTGTACGGTCAGCACGTCGAAGTTTTCGGACAGCAAATAAGCCAACACCGTCGGCTGCGTCACGCGCAGTGCGTCGATTTCGGTTTCGTAAGCATTATTTTCCTGCAAGGCTTCGACGACTTGGTCGATGACGGCTTCGGAGACGAATTTCATTTGCTAAAGATTTTA
>JAHDCG010000264.1 GCA_020629965.1 Saprospiraceae bacterium
GTAAACGTTCGGTAAACTACACCCCCTTCTTCTTCTTCTCCTTCCCCACCCACTTGTGCGGCAGCAGTTCTTCCAATTCCAAGATTGACTGTGTCGGCAGTCGGTTCATCACATCGAGGAGCCACGTGTAGGGGTCGATGTCGTGTACCCGGCAGCAGGCAAAGAATGAATAAAAGACGGCCGACCACTGTGCCGCGTCGTGCGAACCGGCAAACAAATAATTCTTGCGCCCTACCGCTACGGGGCGGATAGCGTTTTCGACTAAATTCGTATCGGACAGCAGCCGTCCGTCCGTCAGGTAGTGCAACAAATCCGCTTCGCGCTTGAGCATGTAGTGCATCGCCTGCCCGATGGGTTCTTTGGGCAGTACTTTTTTGCTCTCCGCTTTCATCCACCCGAACAGTCCTTCCAACAACGGGCGACTGTACCGCTCGCGCTCTTTTTGCAGTTGCTCGGCACTCATCTTTTGCTCGCGACCGCGCTTTTCTAAGGCGTAAATTTCCTGAAAGACCTGCAGGGCGTGTTCGGCGCGCGCACGGTCGTTGCCGAGTGCCGCCTCGAACTTGCGCCGCGCGTGTACCAAACACTGATAGTGCTCGATGTCGGGGAAGGCTTTTGCCAATAACTCATAGACCTCCAAGCCGTCGCTCTGCACCGTGCCGACGTAATTTTTTAAGTGCCGGGCAGGGTTATTCGCTCCGCGCGACGGGTCGTAGTCGCAGAAGGTCAGCTTGGTTTCGGGCGCATGATAGACCCACAGCCACCCGCGTTCGGTTTTGCGTTTTATCGGTTTGGTTTTGCGACTGCGGCTGCGTTTGCGTTTTTCTTTGTCCGAGGGCGGGGGGCTGTTCGGCAGTACTTCCATGCGCGTTTCATCGACTTGGAGGTAGTCGGCGGCGAGGACGATTTCGATGAGTTTTTCGTATAAAATGTATAAAGCTTCGGCACTTTGCCTGACCCACCCCGACACGGTGGACTTGGGCAGGCGTACTTCGCTCAGGCGAAAAATGCGGTCGATAGTGCGATTGAGCGGCAGATGGTCGACGTATTTATCGACGAGTATCGAAGACAGCAGGGTGTTGTGCGCGATGCACTTGGGAATAAACCGCGCGGGCAGCTCGGCGATGAGCACGGGAGCGGTCGTTTGTTCTTGCTGCCGCGCCGCAGGCAGGGCGTACTTGGGACGCACGATGACTTCGACGTGCAGTTCGGCGGGGGTATAGGCGAGTTGCTCGCTGCGTTCTTCGCCGATTTTGACCATATCTTCCGTGATGCCCTCGGGCATCAGGGTGGTTTCTTCGCGCGGCAGGTGCTCGGGCAAGACGAGGCGGGCGGGTTTTTTCTTTGCCGGCACTTTACGTGTGTGTGCATCGACTTTTTGTAAAGCGGGCGCGGGGCTTTGCTGCGCTGCGTTTTCGCCGAAGAGGTCGAGTTGTTCGGGGGAGTTTTCGGGAATAAAGCGTTCGCTTTTGGCACCGAAAACGAGGCGTTCGAGTTGTTGCAGGCGAAACTGCAAAGCGGCGTATTTTGCCTGCAATTCTTCGTATTTTTGTATGGAAACGTACCCCGTCATGCCCCTGCAAGATACGCAAAATCTCTCGGTTTTACGGCGAAAAAGCCCCGAAAAAACAAGAAAAAATCGACAAAAAAATCCAAGAAAAAAGCTGTCATTTTTCTCAGCCCGTCGGCGGCAGTTTAAAGCGTTTTCGCTGCCTGATGTGTCGCAGGTCGATGCCGCGCAGCAGCATTTGCAGTTGCTGATAATCGACGGGCAGGGCATCGGCGGCGGAGTCTGCGGCGGGGTGTTCTTGGAAGCGACCGGCGGCGAGGCGTTTATGGTACAGCAGCCACCCGTCGGCTTCGAAGAGGAGCAGTTTCATCGTCGTGCGCGAGCGATTGATGAAGACGAAAACGTCGCCGGAGAGCGGGTCGGCTTTCATTTCGTTGCGTACAAGACCGCTCAGACCGTGAAAGCCCTTGCGCATATCGCAACTCGGTCGGTAGAGAAAAAAGCGGCGGGCGGCGGTGAGTGCGAACATCACAGAGAGATTTGGAGCAGGTGAGTCAATACGGCGGGGGGAGTGCAGAGGGGCAGGTCGAGGCGTTTGCCGTCGGGCAGGTGCAGGGTATAGACGGCGCGGACCGTGCCGAAATCGGTAGCCGGCAGCGGGGGCGGCGGCGGCAGTTCGACAAATTTTTGTGACGCAGGTAAGGCGGGGTTCTTCCTTTCGGTCGGTGACTCGGCGGCTCGGACTCGTTTGCGCCAATAGTCGAAAGTGTGTACATTGAGGTCGAGGCGGGCGCAGTAGTCTTTTTTTGTTCCTGCAAAGTCGGCGTAGCCCGCTACGACGGAGCGCATTTTGGCGAGATTGTAGGTACCTTTAGGTTTTGCTTTTTGCATCTTTTGTTGCTTTTGGTGAACTTTGATGCAAAGATGAGGGCGTGGTTTTATATGGGGAATATGGGGTTTACCGAACGTTTACGGTATAGTACAAAGATTAAAACAACTTTATCCCCTTTTAAATGATTTTGATAACT
>JAHDCG010000015.1:0-21381 GCA_020629965.1 Saprospiraceae bacterium
GCTCAATGTCAAGTGTTTTAGCTGAAAATGAGTAAGTACGGGGCACTTGCAGAGTGTCTCGTACTTTTTAAAGGCTTCGATATTAATTTTTAATCTGAGTGGCTCAAGTCTAAAATATCCGACAAGCACACAAAAAAATGAACGAAAAAGACTACATAGATTTGCAAAAATACCGAGCCGGTGAGATGGCGGAAGCGGAACGAGCGGTCTTTGCCGAGAGGTTGAAAAACGAACCCGAACTGCAACAAGAGGCAAATTGGCAGGCGGAAACCGAGGGCTTTTTGCAAAGAAAGGCGGGTGCGGCAGAGTTGCAAAAGACTTTTGCGGAGGCGGGTAAAAGTTATTTTACGGAAGCGAAAGTTGTACGAAAATCACGGTTGCGTCCTTTGGTTTGGGCGGTAGTTGTAACAGCGGCTGCTATTATACTTTTTTTGCTTTTTAATCCTTTTGCGGAAGCCGATTTGTACGAAAAGTACCACGCGCCGATTGCTTTGTCGCTGTTGGATAAAAGCGAAAATACCGAAAATGCGCGGCGGGCTGAAGCAGCATTTAACGCCGGTAATTATGCGGAGGCTTATGAATTATTGGGAATTTATTTAAGCGAAAATCTCAACGCGACGCAAGCGAAATTGGCGCGGGGCATCGCGGCGACACAGATTGAAAAATACCCGGAAGCAGAAGCAATTCTCTTGGAAATCAGCAGGGGCAAATCGACACTGCGAGAGGAAGGAAGTTGGTTTTTGGCTTTGTTGTATTTGAAAATTGACGAGAAAGAAAAGGCGAAAAATGCTTTGGAAAAAATCGGTCAACAATCAAAACGCTACGCTGCCGCCCGAGAAATTTTACGGGAAATTTAAAACCCGATTTACTCACCTGCCGGCGAAAAACTCACCCGGACACAGCGCGTTGCCCCCGTCGGCACCCGAAACCGCTCGTCCGCCCGCTGCCCGACGACCCAGCAAATTTCCTCGCCGCTGCACAGCAGCCAAATTTCTTCTTTTTCAAAACGAGACAGTTTAACATCCGTCATAAAATCGGACAGCTTTCGACTTCTGCCTTTCATACCGAGGGGTTGAAAAATATCGCCTTGTTGCCAACGGCGCAGCGTGAGAGGGAAGGTCAATTTTTCCGCGTTGAGCCACGTCATATTTTTATCGCGCGGGAAGTCGGCGGGCAGGTCTGCCTCGATTTCGATTTTCAGACTACCTTCGGGCAGAGAGTAGGTTTTGTTTGCTTTTTCGACGGAAATATTATCAATAAAATTTTTCTCCAAAGGTTTGATAATCAAGTGAGTACGTCCCGCGAGCATCTTATGTGTCGGCGAGGGGAAGAGCTTACCCGATTGACTGAAATCGGAGCGAAAAAGCTGCTCGATTTGCGCCCCGTTAAAGCCGAAGGGCTTGATGAGTTCAAATAAAACCGTCTGTGCGGCGGGGTAGCCACGCAGTTTTTTAAAGTCGATAAACATTTTTTTTCCGCGCGTTTGGTACACTTCTTTTTTGAGGGTTTGCAGCGCAAAATCCACGAGTTTTTCCGCGTCGCGCAGGCGGTCGATGGTCTGTGCGGCGGAGTGTAAAAAACCGTCGTTGAGTTTCTCAAATTCGGGGACAATGTGGTGCCGAATGCGATTGCGCACATACTTATCAGAGGCGTTGGAAGTGTCTTCGCGCCAAGTGAGTTCGTATTTTTCGGCAAATTCCAAAATTTCGATTTTAGTGGCAAAAGAAAGCGGGCGCACCAAGTCGTTTTTCTTTGGTAAAATGCCGTGCATACCTCTGATGCCGCAACCGCGCGAGAGGTTGAAAAAGACCGTTTCGATGCTGTCATTCAGATGGTGTGCGGTGGCGATGCAGTCGTAATTTTCCTCCGCTGACAGTTCTCGAAACCAGGTATAGCGCAGGTCACGCGCCGTAATTTGCACCGATTCTTTACGCTCTTTTGCCGTTTTTTTTGTCTCGAATGATTTTACATGCAAAGGTACTTCCAAAAAATCCGCGACCTTTTCCGTGAAGGCAACATCGGCGTCCGAGTCTTTGCCGCGCAGTTGAAAATTGCAGTGCGCCAATCCGAAATTATAGCCGCCCTGCTTAAGCAAAACGCACAGCACGACCGAGTCCACGCCGCCGCTGAAAGCCAACAGTACCTTATCTTTTTTGGTAAAAAGATGGTTTTCGCGGATGTATTTGTCGAATTGTTTTTGCATGTAGTTTATGTTTTACGACGGCAAAGATGCCGGTTTTTTGTCGTTCGCGGTACAGTTGCACAAAACGGAAGAAGAGTCGCCTAAAATTTTTGTAAATTTAGGTTTTACAAACGAAAAACCGCACTGACCATGAAATTACCTTTCCTTCTTTTTGCTTTTCTGCTCTCTTCATTTAGTATTCTTTCCGCTCAAAGTTTTTTGAAAACCTATGACGGTCTTGACAGGAGGTGCATGGTCACGGCAACGGGTCTTACCACAGACAGTAATGTTGTTTATGTCGGCAGATGTGAAAATGCGGATGCGGACGGGAGGAATTTGGCTTGGTTTGAGGTCTATGACGCAGCGGGTGAATTTTTACATCAAGGGGAAATCGCATCGAGTACTTCCGGAAATGTTTATCCGCAGAATGTACATCCGATGCCGGACGGAGGTTTTCTCGTAGGAATAAGCGATGGGGGATGTTTTGGTGCTCCGCTTGACCATTCAAGTATTCCGAATATTTGAGTATTTATAGTGATTTTTTACCTCTCGAAAGAGCTATTCCTATGCCGGACAGTACTTTACTGCTTGTTGCGGATAGTACGGGTTCACGTTATAATTTAGCAACGGAAGAGATTATTTACACACAAGAATTTCCCGGAAATATCCAATCAGAATATTTGAAGCAAATCAGCTACCCCGACACAACTTATGCTTTGAAAACTTCGCAGGGTTACATTATTTACCAAAACTTGGATTCCATCAATTTTGTTACTGCACCCGGTTTCGGTGTACCTCTAATCCCTGACGGCTTCGGTAATTTTTCTCTTCTTTTTTCTGACTATGAAACGGGTGAAAATCGATTAGAGAAATACGATGCTTTCGGAAATTTAACCGAAGAAGTCTTTTTCAGTACGAATTTAGAATCTTACACTCGAACGGCGGTCAGCACACAGGATGCGGTCTTTTTCGGCGGCAGCGACCGACCGACGGAAGCATGCAACGACGAACAAACCGCTGCCGTCTATGGTGTCGATTTTTTCAATGATACCGTACCCGAAATTTACCCGGACATCGGAATAGACGAGGTCGTTTTTCCGCAGGCGGTAGGTATCACCGAGATATTCGATTTGAATAATCACCGGCTGTATCATTATCAGGAAACGGAGGTGACGGTTGCAAATTTTGGAGAAGTACCCGTCGATAGCTTTTATGTATTTACCAATGCCCGCGAAAACACAAGTTATAATATTTACGAATGCGACGGACTGTTGCATTATCAGGTACACATCGTAACGGAAACTCCTTTGCTGCCCGGCGAAACGACTACCGTCATTCTTCCCGACTTCTTTATCCGCGTTTCCGTCAACGAACCTTTAGCAAATCCTTTGGTGAAAATTTGGACGACTTTCCCGAACGGCGATTGGGACGAAAATTTACAGAATAACAGTTATTGTACGGAAGAATATCTAACGACGAATACGGACGATTTGATGGTTGATGAGAACTTGAAATTAGATATCAGTCCTAATCCGACGGCGAACCGACTTATAGTAAAGGGGAGTGAGAGATTTACGGATTACGCGATTTATGATACGAGCGGAACGCTTTTGAGTCAAGGAAAAATGCCGAGAGACGGAATGCTGTTTGTTGGTAATCTGCCGCGCGGTGTTTATTTCTTGGAAGTGTCAGGAGACGTTAGAAAGCGAACTGCGCGTTTTATTCGATGATAAAATCTAACTTGTTACTTTTCTTTATAAAAGTTCTTCACACTCTCAACAACATCGGCTTTTTCCTCTTCCGTCAAATCAATATCCTTAAAATAGGTTTTTAAAACCTGTTTGTAGGCGGTTTTGACAGTATGCTTTTTCAGTAAATTGCGTAAAGATTTGACGTCTTCAAGCGGCGCAGAGGCTAACCTTGCAATTTTTTCGTCCGGTAAATCAGGGAAATTTTGCAAAAGTGCACAAAGGACTTTAATGTCTTTAATGATTCGAGTTTTTTGTATGCCTTTTTGTAGGCCCTTTTTTATGCCCTTTTGCACGCCCTTTTCCATACTTTCTTTCTGAATAGTATCATACAAACTACCCGCTACTGCCTGTGTCATATCGTCTAATTTTTTAGTAAATGTTCGGTATTCCGTTTGGTTTATTTGGTGAACGGCAAAAACATAACGCAGCAGAGTTAATAATATGCGTTTTTTCTGCTCGTAATTCAGTTCGCTTTCTACAAAAGTAAGTAATTCCGCTGAGTTTTTCAAGATAAAACCCTTGTCATCTTTGTGTTTGAAAAGCAGCAAAGTTTTCGGCATCAAGACAGCCGACTTGATAGAACGCAGCATCTCATTTGCTACTGTTCCTAAGTCGATGACGGGGTATTTGAAAGTCGGTAAATAGGGTATCAAACCCGCATCGGGCAAAGCCGCCATATCCGACAGTTCCCTTTTTTGCCACTTTTGTGTGCCGTGATAAAGCAAAATCGGAAAAATCAGACCGATAGGCTGTTGCGGATTTTCGGTGTACCGCCGGCGATAGCCTTTGGTCAAATAACGCAGTAACTGTATCGACAGACCTTTGTCGTAATAGCTTTTATGCTCTAACAAAAAACTGAATTGCATTGTTCCGCCGTCATTACTCTGACAAGAATAGACAATGTCGGCAAAATATTCTTGCAAATCTTCGTCCGTGTAGCTGCCGTTTTCGAGTGTCAGCGTATCTAAATCTAAATTTTTCAAAACGTTCGCATCAACAAAATGCACCAGAAAAGCACGGGCTTCGCGCACGGAAGAAAAAGTTTCTTTGAAAAGTTTGTCGTGCAGATTATTGGAAACGGATTTCATGTCGTTGTGTAGTTTTTTGTTGATTTTTCGGATAGAAAAAAACAATGTAAGTTTCTGAAAACGAGTAAGTAAAAAGAGGAGTCTAAAGTCTAAAGTCTAACGTCTAAAATCTAACGTCTAAAATCTAACATCTCCACCCAATCAACTAATCCGCGACCACCCCTTAATCTTCTCCTCCATTACTCCCATATACGCCTTCAGTCGTGCATGTTTCGGCAATTCCAATTTCGCATCTTCATTCAGAATCTGCTGCGCAATGCCCCGCGCCGTCTGCAAAATACGCCCGTCGCGTGCCAAGTCTGCGATGCGTAAATTCAAGACACCGCTCTGCTGTGTCCCTTCGATATTACCCGGGCCGCGCAGCCGCAAATCCGCTTCCGAAATCACAAAACCGTCGTTGCTCGAAGTCATCGTGTTGATGCGCTCACGACCTTCCTTGCTGAGTTTAAAACCCGTCATCAAAATGCAAAAAGACTGCTCCGCGCCCCGCCCGACGCGCCCGCGCAACTGATGCAACTGCGACAGCCCGAACCGCTGTGACTCTTCAATCACCATCACCGAAGCATTCGGTACGTTCACGCCGACCTCGATGACCGTCGTGGCAATCATAATTTGCGTTTCGCCCTTCACAAATCGCTGCATTTCAAACTCCTTATCGTCGGGTTTCATTTTGCCGTGTACCACGCTGATTTGATAGTCCGGCTGCGGAAATTCCCGACTTAATGCTTCATAACCTTCCTCCAAATTTTTCAAATCCAAGGTTTCGCTCTCCTCGATGAGCGGATAAACCACATAAACCTGCCGCCCCTTCGCGATTTCCTCTTTCATAAAACCGAAAACCCGCTGTCGGTGATTATCGTTGCGGTGCACGGTCGTGACGGGTTTTCTGCCCGGCGGCAACTCGTCGATGACCGATACATCGAGGTCGCCGTACAGGGTCATGGCGAGGGTGCGCGGTATCGGGGTCGCCGTCATCACGAGGACGTGCGGCGGGTTGGGCTTGTTTTTTTTCCATAATTTCGCCCGCTGTTTGACCCCGAAGCGGTGCTGCTCGTCGGTAATAGCGAGTCCCAAGTTTTTGAAAACGACCGGGTCTTCAAAAACCGCGTGCGTACCGACGAGAATTTTAATTTCGCCGCTCGCCAAACGCTCCAAAAGCGCCTTCCGTTTTTTACCTTTGATGCTGCCCGTCAAAAATTCGACTTCAATATCCAAACCTTCCAAATCGCGGCGAATACCGTCGAAATGCTGCTGCGCCAATATCTGCGTCGGCGCGACCATGACCGCCTGAAAACCGTTGTCTATTGCCAGCAGCATACACATCAAACCGACCATCGTTTTGCCCGCCCCGACATCGCCTTGCAGCAGCCGGTTCATGTGAATACCCGAGCCGAGGTCGCTGCGTATTTCTTTGATGACCCGTTTTTGCGCGCCCGTCAGTTCAAAAGGAATTTTTTCGTTAAAAAAACGCATGAAGTTATCGCCGACCTTCTCGAAAACGAAGCCGCGAACGGCATCTTTGCGGCGGCTTTTGAGTTGTAAAAGGCGAAGTTGCAGAAAGAAAAGCTCTTCAAATTTGAGGCGGCGTTTTGCCTGATGCAGTTGATATTCGTTTTTCGGAAAATGAATGGCGCGCAATGCCTCCCAACGCGGCGGCAGCTTGAGTTTTTCCATGAGCGCATCGGGCAGGTTTTCGGGAATATCGGCGAGCGTCAAACTCAAAAAAAGCGTCTCGACGATTTTGCGGTGTGCTTTCGCATCGAACTTTCTTTGCCGCAGTTTTTCCGTACCCGGATAGACCGGCGCGAAGGTCTCGGCGGCGGTTGTGTTTTCGGCTTTCACCTCTTCGACTTCCGGGTGCGGAATGCTCAATTTGCCGTTGAAATCGTTGATTTTTCCGAAAACCACGTACTCCTTTCCGACCTCCAAAGCGCGCTGCACGTAGAAAACACCGCGAAACCAAATCAACTCGATGGCCCCCGTATCGTCGCGCAGTTTACCGACCAAACGCTGTTTTCTGCCCTCGCCGTGCGTGGTCAGGCGGCGCATCACACCGCGCAGTTGCACGTCCGAGCTTTCGGGGGTGAGGTCTTTGATTTTATGAAATTGCGTTTTGTCAATATAGCGGTAGGGGTACAGGTGCAGCAGGTCGTTGAAGGTAAAAACCCCCAATTCTTTCTTCAGCAAATCAGCGCGGGCGGGACCGACGCCTTTTAGGTATTCTACGGGAGAGGATAAATCCATGATTTCTTATGTTGTGCGTTGGGAGGTTTTGGGGTTGGAGTGTTGAGAGGTTGGGCGGTTGAGAGGTTGGGTTACGACTCAAACAACTCAAACTAACAAACCACTCAAACCAACAAACTAATCAAACACTTTATTATCAATCAAACGTACCTCACCGACCCAACAAGCGACACAGGCTGCGACTCCGTTTTCGCCCGTAAAGTCAGCGACAGGTTGTAAAGTGCGGGCATCGACGATTTTGAAATATTCGGGGCGAAAGTCGGGTTCGTTTTCCATACGTTTTAAAGCCTCCGTCTCGATTTCTGCGGGTGTTTTTTGTTTGGCCTGTTTTTCGGCTTTTTCCAAAATTTGCGACAATAAAACGGCGCGTTTGCGATGGTCGGCGGGCAGGCGCACATTGCGTGAACTCATCGCCAAGCCGTCCGGTTCGCGCACTATCGGGCAGCGCACGATTTGGATTTTCGACTGCATTTGTCGCAGCATTTCCTGAATAATCGCAAACTGCTGGTAGTCTTTTTGTCCCATGTAAAGGCGTGTCGGCCGGACGATTTCCAACAGCCTTTTTACCACTTGCACAACGCCCTCGAAATGCCCCGGGCGTTGCGCGCCTTCCATGACTTTTACCAAGCCGCCGAAGTCGAAAGTCTCCGTGTTTTCGGTGCTTTTCGGATAGACTTCATTGATGTCCGGCATAAAGAGAACGGCGCATTTTGCCTGCGTCAATTTCAAAATATCGCTTTCTTCCGTGCGCGGATATTTATCCAAATCCGACGCCTCGTTAAACTGCGTCGGATTGACAAAAATGCTGACGACGGAGAGGTCGTTTTCGGCATTGCATTTATCGACGAGCGAAATATGCCCGGCGTGCAGTGCGCCCATAGTCGGGGCAAAACCGATGGTTTTTCCGTCCGCCCGCTGACGGTCGAGGTGGTTTTGCAGGTCGTTTATTTTTTTGAAAAGCAGCATGAAGATTTGTGTTTTGATAGTTTGAGCCGGACTTACCGACGGCGACATTGACAAAAAGGACAAACGTAATCATATTTTTTCAAAAACGGTAAACGACTCGGACTACTAAAACAACTCCAAACCGCAATTTAAACCAAAAATCGCCCGCAAAAGTAAATCAAAATTGCAAATTTACAAACAAAAAGGTGAAAACGGCACTCGTTAAAAACAATTTGTTATTTGCGCTTAGATAATCCTTTAAGAAATCAAAAACAAGAAACCGGGTAATTTTTTTGCGTATTATTTCGTATCTTTGCAGTCACTTCGGCGGAGGCGTATGAGTTTCAGTCGAAAAGTCTGCAAAAAGCAGGACATAATATAACCATTATTTTGAAAGTATATGAGTGATAAAAAGCGCGTTCTTTTGGTAACGCAGGAGATGGAGCCGTATGCGGCACTTTCGGAAATTGCAGCTATCGCGAGAAAATTACCACAATACGCACAAGAGAAAGGCGGTATGGAAGTCCGGGTTTTGATGCCCCGCTTCGGTACAATTAACGAACGCCGCCACCGCCTCCACGAGGTGGTTCGCCTGTCGGGTATGAATATTATCGTAGATGACGACGATTATCCGTTGATTATCAAAGTCGCCTCTCTGCCGGGCGCACGGATGCAGGTTTACTTCTTAGACAATGACGATTTTTTTAAGCGTAAATCAGTCTTTGAAGATGCCAAAGGTAAACTTTTTGACGACAACGCCGAACGCATGGTTTTCTTTTGCAAAGGTGTGATTGAAACCGTCAAAAAATTCGGTTGGCCGCCGGACTTGGTACTTTGCCACGGCTGGATGAGTTCTCTGATGCCGCTTTATTTGCGCCAAGCCTACAAAAACGAGCCTTTATTCGAACGCTCGAAAATTGTTTACTCGGTGTACGATAACTCACCCGAAGATTCTTTCACGGAGTCTTTCATGGAAAAAGCGACCATCAACAATTTGGAGCCGGAAGATTTGGCGGCTTACCGCGACGGCGATGCGATTAAATTGCATCAAGGCGCAATCCACCACTCGGATGCTTTGATTTGCGGTTCTGCCGAAATGAGCGATGCTTTAAATAAAATGATTGAAAACTGCGAAAAGCCCGTTTTGGAACATCAGTCCGAAGAGGAGTTTTGCGCAAAGTATGTAGAGTTTTTCAACTCACTGGTAGCGGAAGAAGAAAGCGTGGAAGGCTAAGCGATTACTCCTTTCGCCGCAACACAAAAAGACGGAACAATTTATTTTGTTCCGTCTTTTTGTGTCAGACGGTTTTTGTAAAAAAGGTCAGCGGTGAGACAACCTTTGCGGCATTATTTAGCTCTTTTTATCGTTTTGAAAATGTGCTTGGCATAAAAAATCTCACGATTTGGTTTTGTCTTATGTGTAAACAGGACAAAACTCATTCCGTATAAAGAATTCTATGAAAATTAATTTCCAATCTATAATGTATGTTGCGGCGGCAATGTGCGTACTGCTTTTCAGTTTTTCCGCTTGTACCGAAAATACGGCCATCGGCGGCGAAATTTTGGAGGGCGACCTGCAAAATACGCAGTTCAGAGATGATTTTTCGCTGACTGCAAATACCGTGCGCGGTGACTCTTTGCGCGTTTTTCCTTTTCCGATAGTCGCAAGTACGCAACTGCCCGAATATCTGCTCGGTCGCTACGAAGACCCGATTTTCGGCAGAGTCGAGTCGTCGATTTACGCGCAAGTCAGTTTTACGGGCGCACCGCCCGATTTTTCCGCTCCCAACGACACGACCGCTTATTTTTTGGATTCAGTGGTTTTGGTTTTGCCTTATTTAAACACGGCGGACTACGGCGACACCGACGGAGAATTTACGACGGAAGTGTACCGCATCACCGAAGATGTGGTCATTGAGCAAAGTTTATACAGCGATAAAACCTATGAAATCGGAGCAATGCCGCTCGGCAGTGTGACGACGACCGTTGACAATACCAACGCCGACAGTATCAACTTGGAAGTACCGAGAAACGACACGCTCGGTTTTAACACGGTTTTGTCCGCGCCGCAATTGCGCATCCCTTTGGATAATGCTTTCGGTACGGAGATTTTTACGGGTGCCGATGAATTTTTCGATGCCGAAAATCCCGCAAATTTTAAAGACCTGCTTAAAGGTCTGCACGTGCGTACCGAAGGTATTGACGAAGGTCTTTTCAGCGTAGCTCTGCGCGACAATACCAACGCCGGTTTATTTTTTTATTACCGCAGAAATGTCAACGGCGAAGACGTGACCAACAGTTCTTACCGCTTCCAATTTAAAGCGGATGATTTAAAGTTAACAAATTACGTGACCGACCACACCGGCAGCATTGTCGCCGACTACCTGACCGACGGAAATGATGACGACGATTTGCTTTTTGTGCAAGGACTGTCCGGCGTCAACGGAAAAATTATTTTACCGAACTTGGATGAGTTAAACGGTAATATCATTGTAAATAAGGCGGAATTGGTGTTGACCGTAGCGAATTTACCCGAAGACGGAAACGTTTATGCACTGCCCGGTCAACTGCGTTTAGAGACCGTTGACGAACTCGGAAATTTCTTTTCGATTGAAGATTATGGCTCAGCCTTAGTGTCCGGCGCGTTGAGTCGTTTCGGCGGCACACCCGAAGTGTTGACGGTCGATGAAACGATTTATACGATGAACATTACCGCTCACATTCAAAATTACCTGCGCGGCAATGTAACCGATGAGATGCGTCTAACGGTAGCGGATCAACGTCGCTTTGCCAATCGTGCGGTATTTTACGGCACCGCTTCGGAACAATCGCCGCCGCAGTTGCGTATTTATTACACTGAAATCGAGTAGCCGTTGTTTTCGGCAGCAAACATCACATTTGCTTGCAATCTGCTTATTTTTGCACTCAAACCCCTTTCCGAGATCAATCGGAAAGGGGTTTGCGTGTGACTAAGCATTTTTGCTGTCGTCCTAAAAATGTTTGCTTGACAAATCTTTAAAAAAACGGCGTTTTCAAATAAATTTTTCATTTCTCCGTTCAACAACCCTTAACCAACTTTACAAAAAATAAAAAACTTACCCAATATGTGTGGAATTGTCGCCTACATCGGCACACAGGAAGCCTACCCGATTATCATTAAAGGATTGCAAAGATTGGAATACCGCGGCTATGACAGCGCGGGCGTTGCCTTGATGAACGGCACATTGAACGTTTATAAGCGCAAAGGAAAAGTGCAGGATTTACTCGACTTTGCGGACGATAAAAGTACCAAAGGAAACGTTGGTATCGGGCACACTCGTTGGGCTACGCACGGTAAACCGGACGACCTCAACGCGCACCCGCACGTTTCTTCCAACGGCAGACTCACCTTGGTACACAACGGCATTATCGAAAATTACGAGCCGTTGAAAAAGGCTTTGCAGAAAGACGGTTATACTTTCTCTTCCGAAACCGATACCGAGGTGTTAATCAATCTCATTCAATCCATACAAGACCACGACGATTTATCATTGGAAGAAGCGGTACGCATCGCTTTGACGAAGGTAAACGGGGCTTATGCCATTGTGGTTTTAGATAAAAACGACCCGAATAAATTGGTCGCCGCGCGCAAAGCGAGTCCTTTGGTACTCGGCATCGGTGAAGACGAATTGTTTTTTGCGAGCGATGCCACACCCATTATAGAGTACACCAAAAAGGTGGTGTATTTGAATGATTTAGAAATCGCCGTCGCCAATCGCAACGGAGAGTTTGAAATCAGAACCATCGACAACAGCCTCACGACACCTTATGTGCAGGAGTTGGAAATGGAAATCGAGCGCATTGAAAAAGGCGGCTACGATTATTTCATGTTAAAAGAAATTCACGAGCAGCCGAAAACTATCTGCGACGCGATGCGCGGTCGTATGAATGCGAGTGAAGGCTGGATTCGTCTCGGCGGCTTGGAAGAGCACAGTAACCGCTTGGTCAATGCCGACCGAATTATCATTGCTGCTTGCGGTACGTCGTGGCATTCGGGCTTGATTGCCGAGTATCTTTTTGAAGAATTGGCAAGAATGCCCGTCGAGGTGGAATATGCTTCGGAGTTGCGCTATCGCAATCCCGTTATCACCGAAAAAGATGTGGTTATTGCCGTGTCGCAATCGGGTGAAACGGCAGATACCTTAGCCGCTATCGAATTGGCGGACGAAAAAGGAGCTTTGATTTACGGTATTGTGAACGTCGTCGGTTCATCGATTGCGCGGGCTTCGGACGCCGGTTCTTACATTCACGCCGGTCCGGAAATCGGGGTGGCTTCGACCAAAGCTTTCACCGGTCAGGTAACGGTTTTGACCTTGATGGCTTTGAATTTAGCTTTCAAACGCGGTAAAATCAGTAAGACCTATTACCACCAACTACTGACCGAAATGGAAGCCATTCCGGGTAAAATTGAGAAAATTCTCAAAAGTAACAGTAAAATTGAGTACATTGCGGGTGAAATTAAGGATTCGACCAACGCACTCTACTTGGGGCGCGGCTATAACTTCCCCGTAGCTCTCGAAGGTGCTTTGAAACTCAAAGAAATTTCCTACATCCACGCGGAAGGCTATCCGGCGGCGGAAATGAAACACGGTCCGATTGCTTTAATCGACGAAAATATGCCGGTGGTGGTCATTGCGACCAACCAAAGTGCCTACGAAAAAATCGTCAGCAACGTACAGGAAGTCAAGGCACGCAACGGAAAAGTCATCGCCGTAGTCACCGAGGGCGAAAAGATTATCAGCCAAATGGCGGATTATACCATTGAAATTCCTGAAACTTTAGAGCCGCTCACACCTTTACTCTCTGTGATACCGATGCAACTTTTGTCTTACCATATCGCATTGATGCGCGGCTGCAATGTTGACCAACCGAGAAATTTGGCGAAGTCGGTTACGGTAGAATAGTTAGAGTGGTCTGAGTTGTCGGAATGGTTTGAGTTGTTAGAGTAGTAGTCTTCCGATGACCTTACGAGTCCTTTAAAAAACAGAAATAAAAAATATACAAAAGCGAAAGACGAATAATTATGACGGCGCTGAAACCTCAAGGCGAAAGCAGCCCGTCAACCGTCAACCGCCAACCGTCAACCATACAATGGCAGTAAAAGAATTTGACTTAGAATATAACTCTTCCCGCGAGAATCTGACGATTCCCGAGTACGGAAGAAACGTGCAGAACCTCATCAACTACGCCAAAACAATGGAGGACGATGACGAGCGTCAGGCATTTGTGGAGAAAGTAGTGCGCTTGATGCTGCAACTGAACCCGCACAGCAAAAATCTCGACGATGTGCGCGAGAAAATATGGCTGCACGTATTTCGCATTGCGGACTACGACCTCAACGTAACGCCGCCGAAAGGCATCAGCGTCAAGCCTGAAAACAAGCGCAAGAAACCCGAAATCGTACCTTACCCGTACAATCAAATGCGCTTTCGACACTACGGCGGCAACGTGCACCGCATGATTGCCCGCGCCCGCGAAATGGAAGACGGCTACATCAAAGACGCTTTCGTAGAGGTCATTGCTTCGTACATGAAAATGGCGTACCGCACTTGGAATACCGAGCATTTTGTAAGCGATAATGTCATCATCGACGACTTAGAGTCTTTGTCCGACGGTGAGTTGGAACTCGTGGACTCGGCGGAAATCAACGGTTTGGCACAAGCCAATCGCCGCCGTAACCGCCGTAACGACAACAACAATAATAATAACAATAATAACGACCGGCGCAGCAACAACCGAGGCGGACGTAACTACCGCAACAACAACTCAGGCGGCGGTCGCAGCAGAAATTCGGGCGGACGCGGACGGGGGAGGAAATAGGTTTTTTGAGGGGAGAGGAGAGAAAGGGGAGAGGGGGCTTGCTGCTTTTCGCACTGAACAGCTTTTTTGTCCGAGTTATCTGTTTTGATTTTATTCGATAAAATTTAAAACAATCAAGCACAAGTCAAGGCAGAAAAAAAATCCAAAAAATCCTGTCCAAAACAGGTTAAAAAAATCCAAAGAGAGATGATTTGTCATGCAAATTGTCTCTTTTTTTTGTCATTATTTAAAATCTTTCGGATTCAATTAAGATAAAAATAAAATCCCTCGAAAGTATTTTTATCTTTGCAGACTGATTCAATGCTGTTTAAGAAGTTTAAAAGTTTAGTCGTTTAGCGGCGACGGCAGGCGTTTTAAACGCCTAAACCTCCTAAACGCCTAAACAAAACAGAGTAAAACTACCAACAACCCGTACATGAATTTAGACGCATTTGAAGTAAAAGGAGGCAATCGACTCTCCGGAGAAATCACGCCGCAGGGCGCGAAAAACGAAGCCTTACAGATATTGTGTGCGGTATTGTTGACCGACCGAGAAACGGTCATCGACAATGTGCCGGACATTGTAGATGTGAAGCGTCTGATTGAACTGCTGCGTGGTTTGGGCGTGAAAATTGAGAAGAAAGGGGAGAGTAAATGGTCTTTTCAGGCAGACGAGATTGATTTGGACTATTTCGGCAGCGATGAATTTCAGACGAATGCGAAAAAAATTCGCGGTTCGGTGATGTTAATCGGGCCGTTGTTGGCACGTTTCGGTCGGGCATATTTGCCGAAGCCGGGCGGTGACAAAATCGGTCGCCGGCGCATGGATACGCATTTTAACGGTCTCAAAATGTTGGGCGGTGCGTTTAACTACGATGAGGCGGACGGCGGTAAGTTTTTCATCGAGGCGCAAAAATTGCAGGGTACTTATATCCTCATGGACGAAATTTCCGTGACGGGTACCGCAAATGTGGTCATGGCGGCGACTTTGGCCGAAGGCATGACGCAAATATATAACGCCGCCTGTGAGCCTTACGTGCAGCAGCTTTGCAAAATGCTGAACCGCATGGGCGCGAAAATCAGCGGCATCGGTTCTAATCTTTTGACGATAGAAGGCACGGATAAATTGGGCGGAACGACGCACCGCATTTTGCCGGACATGATTGAAATCGGGTCGTTTATCGGTTTGGCGGCAATGACGCAGTCCGAAATCACGATAAAAGATGCAGCGGTCAAAGAGTTGGGCATTATTCCCTCCGTTTTTAAGAAAATGGGTGTGAACTTGGAATTTCGCGGCGATGATATTTACATTCCCGCACAGGAAGAACACGTCATTGAGACCTTCATCGACGGCTCGGTGCTGACGGTGTACGACTCGCCGTGGCCGGGATTTACGCCGGATTTGATGAGTATTGTCTTGGTGCTTGCGACGCAGGCGAAAGGCAGTGTTTTGATACACCAAAAGATGTTTGAAAGCCGTTTGTTTTTCGTTGATAAGCTAATCGACATGGGCGCGCGCATCATTTTGTGCGACCCGCACCGGGCGACGGTCATCGGTATGAACCGCGAAACGGAACTGCGCGGCATCAAGATGAGTTCGCCGGATATTCGGGCGGGGGTTGCGCTGTTGATTGCGGCATTGTCGGCGAAGGGGACGAGTATCATCGAGAATATCAATCAGATTGACCGAGGATATCAGAATATCGACGGGAGATTGCGGGCTTTGGGGGCGGAGATTAGAAGAGTTTGAGGCAATCTTTTTGACGCTGATTTGTTAGGATTTTTTATGATTTACGCTGTTTTTTTTACTATGATTTTTATTTTGCTTCGCAAAATTTATGTGATGCTTAATTCAAAACTCGGAAAAATTTCGGATGAATTTCATTTCTGAAAGTCGAAAAAGTGACGAGAAAAAAGTCTAACGTCTAATATCTAAAATCCAACATCTCAAAAACCAACATGCCTAAATATTTGGCAGACAAGGAATTAAGTATTCTGAAATAGAATAAAATAAAAAAATAACCGTTTTTACAAAATAAAAAGCGGGCAAGGTAAATAAAATCTCGGAATCACAGAACTAAAACGAGATTGATTGTGTTAATTTAATGTATTCTCACGCGAACACCTTTGAGTTCGTGTAAAATTGACAAAAAGCCAAAAAACAAAACCGATTTACAACAAGACACCGGACATCCGTTGCAACGGAATTTTTATAGATATAGTGAGTAAAGGCCTGTAAAGTCAGGTCTTCACGGAAAAAACAAAAACAGTATGCGCGCGTTAAAAATAACGAACAATATTACTCGCAGAGATGAAAAATCTTTGGAGAAATACTTCACCGAAATCTCTAAGCACGAGGTGCTTTCGCCCGAAGAAGAATACAAACTTTTCGAGCGTTTGAACAACGGTGAAGATGTGGTTTCTGAAATAGTCAGCCACAACTTGCGTTTTGTGGTTTCGGTAGCCAAGCAGTACCAAAACCTCGGTTTGTCCCTCGGCGATTTGATTAACGAAGGAAATGTCGGTCTGATTAAAGCGGCTCACCGCTTTGATTCTTCTCGCGGTTTCAAGTTTATCTCTTACGCCGTATGGTGGATTCGTCAGTCTATTTTGCAGGCAATCAACGAAAAAGGTCGCAAGATTCGCGTACCTTCCAACTTCCAATCCACGACCAACGAAATCATCAAAGCGCGGATTAAATTTTTACAAATTCACGAGCGTGAACCGTCTCAACAAGAGCTTTCCGATGCAACGGGTATCTCTTTGCAGAAGGTGAAAACGAGCTTGCAGTTTTATAAAAAATGCAGCTCTTTAGACGCTCCTTTGACTTCCGACTCCGACGCGGACACTTACGAAGTCATGAAAGACGATAAAATGGCACCGCCCGATGAGGAGTTGGCATTCAACGAGTCTATCAAAATTAAAGTCAACGAAATGTTGCAAACGCTGCCCGAACGTCAGGCTTTGGTACTCAAAGAACTGTACGGTATCGGTACTAAGCGCAGCAAATCCGTAACCGACATCGCGGAAGAAATCGGCGTATCGCGCGAGCGTATTCGTCAGATTCAGAAGCGCGGTGTACGCGGTTTGCGTAAAAAATTCGGCGACTCCGCTCAATTTTTAGCAATGAACTAAGACAAGATTTTTCCTGTCTTTAACTGCACGAAAGGCAATTATTTCTCGGAATGATTGCCTTTCGTTTTTTTATAAAAAGGAGAGGGGTGAGAAATTGCACTTTTGAAAAATTGAAAATCACCGTAAATTCACCGCACCTTTCCGACAACTGACAACCGACAACTGACAACCAACCTATGACAAGTAACGAACTTTTCCCTTCCGCTATCGGACTCTTAGACCCTAAAAAAGTACAAAAAGTATTCAAAGCATCCGGCGATATTAACATCCTCACGCCCGGTTTTTTTCGCAAAGGCAGCGAGTCGCTCGAAGAGGCTTCCGAAGCCGCCGACGAGCGCATGATTAAGTACCTTTCCAAAATTAAAAAGACGACGCGCATCCTGATTATCAACTCGGGCTACGGAGATATTGCCGTCAAAATCGCCGAAAAATACGGCTGCAAAATCGACTGTCTCAATCACTTTACGGGGCAAAATAAATTTTTGCAAGACCGCATTAAAGACACGGAAATCGAGCCGCTGATTACCATTTCCAAGCGCGACGCGGAGGTGATGCCGTTTACGCGCGAGACCTTTGATTACGTGATTTCGCAGAGCGATTTTATGTACGAGATGAACAAAAAACAGACTTTCCGCGAGTTGGGGCGCATCATGAAACCCGAGGCGCGTTTCGTGTTTACGGGCATTCTGAAAAATCAATTTTGTCCCGACAGCGTCCTCGAAAAAATAAATACCTACACAGACTCCGCCGAGCCGGAAACGGGCGCAAATTACCGCAACTTCACACAGCGCGCGGACTTAGAAAAAGTTTTTATCAAAAAAACGCCGCAAATTCTGCTGACTTATTTTGAGAAATTAGCGGAAAGAGTAGAGCAGACCGATTTTGCGAAGCAGACCTCCAAGGCTTTTCAAACCGAGGTGAGCGACCGTATTTCCGTTTGGTCGGATGCCGTGGAAGCGGGGCATTTGAACTACGCGCTTTGTTTGTTTCAGAAGCGTAATAGTTAGTAACCGCGACTTTTAAGTCGTCGGAAAAAGGAGCGAGTATCGAGGTTTTCGGTGCTCGCTTTTTTTTTATTTTCACAAAACCTCCCCCGACCCAAACCCCCGCAACTCCACCGCATACCCCTTCAACTGCTTTCGCAACCTCTCCGATTTTGCCGTGAGTTTTTTCTCCGAATAGTTGCGCATATTGATTTTTACCTCCGCGATGAGTGCCGTTTTATCTCGGTCATTTACCGCTACGATGTCGATTTCATTTTGATTTCCTTTTTCCCAATAGCTGCCGATGCGCGAATAATTTCCCGAAGCCGCCAAGCGTTCTTTGAAATATCTTTCCAAAAACAATCCGCTGAAAGTAGAAAAATCGCGGTCGATAATGCCGCGCAGGTAGGCGAAATTTGCCGTTTCGACCGTGCCGCTGTATTTGTAAATGAAGCGAAACCAAAAATTCAGAAAATTGTCTTTGATAAAATAACGGGAGTTGCGCGCACCCGGTTTGGCAAAAATCGGCAAGTGTTTTTTGATAATGCGGTAGTCGTTTTCCAAGCGACTTAAATAGCCGCCGATGTCTTTTTGCAAGACGCTTTCAATCGCGCTGCGTGAAGTATTGCCCGCTGCGATGAGCGATAAAACGGAGAAATAAACCGTGTATTCTTTCCCGAATTCTTCAATCAACACGTACTTTCCTTCCTGCAAAAAGACCGAATTTTTTTGCAATATTTCGTGCAGCATCTTATCTCGCGTCAGGCTGTCGCTGTCCGTAAACTGCTCGATGTACTTAGGAATGCCGCCCGTCAGAATGTAAAACGCTAACACATCGTCGGCAGTCGGCGCGGTGTTGTGGTCAGTAAGGATTTCGAGTTGTGTAGCCGCCGAAAAAGGCTGCACGAACAGTCGCGCATTAGCGCGCCCGAACAACGGTTCTTTTGAGTTCTCAAAAATTTTACTCATCAAAGAATACACCGAACCCGACAGCAGCAAATTCATTTTGCTCTCCTCCTTATTTCTGTCCCAAAGATTTTGCAGGTCGCTGTAAATCGCCGGGTCGATGCGCTGAAATTCTTGAAATTCGTCGATAACCAAATTCAGCGGCTGCGTCTTTGCATAATTCAGCAGAAAGCCGAAAATGTCTTTGAAGCGCGTCATTTCTCCGAATATCGGCACCGCCAAAACTTCCTTAATCTGCTCCGTATATTCCGCGCACAGTAGTTTTTCGTCTTTACGTGCCACGAAGAAGTACAGATATTTTTCATCTTTTAGACTATGCAACAGCAGCCGCGTCTTACCGATGCGCCGCCGCCCCGTCACTACGGTCATTTTGCTTGCCTTTTGGCTTTGCAAACGCATTTTTTCTAACAAAGCTAATTCCGATTTTCTGTTGTAGAATTTCATGGGATAAAGATACGGGAATTATTGGAACGGTGGTTACTGTAACGGGAGTTACATTATATAGTCATTATGAAAATTTTGCTTTTTATGTGAAATGATGTAAATTTGAAATCTGTACTAACACTTCTAAATTCCGAAAAATCACCACACATGAAAAATGCAACTTATTTACTCCTCACTGCATTCTTACTCCAAGCAAATTTTTCTTTCGCCCAAACCTTCCAAATCACAATCCCGCACCCCCACGAAAACGAAGCCACGGGCGTAGCGGAGACCTCCGCCGGCGACTACATCCTCGTTGCTTCCCAAAGCAGCAGCCCCGCCGCCGCTACACATCAACTTGACAACAGTCTGAAAATCTACAAATTAGCGCAAAACGACGGACTGATTTTAGACAGCTTAGAATGGACTGCACCCGAGGGTTTCGGCATTGCAGCGGTAGTGAACATCACCGAAGATTTTCCCGTTCCCAACATTTTCATTTGCAGCGGCAGTTACAACAGTACGGCGGAAAACGCCAAAAATCCTTTCATGCTGTGGATTGATGCAGACCTAAACATCATCCGCGACACCGTACTTGGTTTGCCCGACAGACGCGAGGCATTCTATCAGGATATCACCCGCGAAAACGGGAATATACTGTGGCATGGTTGCATCATCGACGAAGAAATTAACGACTGCAACACCATGTACCAAATCGAAATGACCCCGGAAGGAGAAGTCATCGGTGAGTGGGTTTTGGACGACACGGAGGGTGCATTGGCGACTTCGCGCATTATCGAAATGCCCGATTATTTTGTTGCGGAAGATTACTTTAACGGCCCGGCGGTCTTCATCGACAAAACTACCCGCGAAATTGCCTTTACCGACGAAGACCCTTATAATCAAACGATACCGGATTTTTACGCATTAAGCGGCTCACCGGAGTTTGTCAAGCATCCCGATACAGACGATTTATTTTTAAATGTCGGGCGCACGAGTTGGTTAGGGTAGGATTTTGAACCGCGACATTTTCATAGTTTAATCACCCGTTCTCAAGACGGAGAAATACAAGACACGGTTATTTTTCAAAGCCCTTATTCAACGAGTTTTGCGCTCGAAAACTTTATTGCGACCACGGACGGAAATCTCGTCATTGCAGCGGAAGCCACGGACGGAACATTTTTCCATGATTATTACCTCTTGCAAAAAGTCAGTACGACGGGGGAGGTGATTTGGCAGCAGTATTTTACTGCACCCGATGAGCGACCTTTCTCCTTTCATACCGTAGAAGAAACCTCCGACGGCGGTTTTATTTTTGTCGGCAAAATCCTCAACGCGACTTTTGACGACATGAATATTCTTGTCCTTAAACTCGATGCCGACGGCGAAATTGTTTCCTCCGCATCCGACCTCGTAACGGTCAGTTGCGCCCTCATTTATCCGACGCTCGTCAGTACCGACGTTCATATCGACTGCGCAACCTGCACCGACTCCCGCGTCTTCCTCACCGACCTCAACGGCAAACTTTTACAATCACAAAAACTAAACGCCGACAAAACAACCCTCTCGCTGTCGGACTTGGCAGCCGGTATCTACTTTGTCAGCTTGGAGCAAAACGGGCGGATTTTTCAAACGCGGAAGGTGGTGAAGAAGTAATTTAATAGATGCACTTACCGGATGGTTTTACTTCAACGATAAGTCAACCTAAAGTTTAATGTTAAAATTTAAGCTAATATTTGGAAATTTGAAAACAAAGTGTTAAGTTTGCATCAACTACTTTAGATTATTGTTGTTTTGATATAAAAAGATAAACCCGGCTGAAACTC
>JAHDCG010000015.1:21481-71036 GCA_020629965.1 Saprospiraceae bacterium
TTTTCTTTTCTTTTCTTTTCTTTTCTTTTCTTTTCTTTTCTTTTCTTTTCTTTTCTTTTCAGCCTAAAAAATATACTGTGTCCGTTTTTTTTTTCAAACGGGCGTAAAAATCTTATACTTGTCTTTACGCAAGTTTAAATGGATTGTAGTACCAATATAATAATTGTTGAGGTATTACGACATCTCTAACAGCAAAACAGACCGATGCCTTCATCTGGAAAATATCGGCACGGTCTGCATTTTTTAATTTACATTAAACCGCAAAGGTATGAAAAAATTCATTAGAAACAACTCGCATTTCCGTTTATACTATGTTCCTCCGCTCACATAACGGACGTAGCCATTTAACATCTTTTCGGATACATTTTGCCGATAAACTGCGCGGTTTCTCAAGATAATATTGACTTCTCGTCTTGTAGCTACTGTAAAATTTATCATTTTACACCGCTTATCGCTATATCAACGCTTTGATATAGAAGAGACATCTATGCTTACAGAAAGCGTACGCATTTCGTCGATTAATGTTTTTTAATAGATATTAGAATGTTGAATCTGTGAAATCCTGCTGTACACATAAAACTGAACAGAACGTTCCGCTTTACGAAACAAAGCACATTCTAATTTAAAATTTTTTCTAATGAGGACAATAACATTAACCTTACTTTTACTTTTCTCATTGCAATCTTTCAGCTCTTTTGCTCAAACAGCAGAAGTTGTCGGATGCGATAAAATCGTTTTAACTTCGCAAACTTTTGACAAGACACTTATTTCGATGGCTTTAATAAATGAAGAAATCGGACCTTGTGAGAAGTTGGTTCAAATCATAGAATATGCGCCTGCTAAATTTTGGTTGGAAAAGAAAAACGCAGCAGGAATTTGGACTGAAATAGCAGGACCTATCGAGTCGAGACTTCCTGTTCCTGCTTCAGAACCTTTGACGAGAGGTAAGACACAAATCGCTTTTAGCGACGGCGACGCTGCACACGGAACATACCGCGGACGTATTTCAGTCCCTGTTCAGTATTTAAAATCTTGCGGTCCGGTCGTGTACCATGCAAACGGAAAACGCAACGTTGATTTTCAAGCAGTTGACTCAAGACACTTTATTACTAATGAAGTAGTCATAGGCAAAACTGTTCCGAGCGACAATGTTTTCACATTTCTCGACATCAACCAAGATAATCTGCAAAACGGATTTGATGAAGGCGACATTGTTTCCATTGACGTATCTCAATCACAAAATTATAGTCAATATTGGGTCGCCATTTTCGAACAAGGTCCGAATCATAACCGCTACAATTCACTGGGATGGACTCTCGGAACTACAAATGAAGTTAATTTGACAAACCTGTGGAAAACCGGTCATTCGAATTGGGAATTTGAGTTAAATCATCAATACGAAGTGCAGTTTGTAGTGGAAAACAATGACTGCATTAATACCAACGGATGGAATGTAGACCACCAAGTATTTTTCATATGTCCGTTTGGAAACGGATGTAGGGAGGTAGCAGAAGACGAAGAAATTCTTATGACACCAAACCCTGCAAGTGACTATGTGGAATTTAAAAATTTATACATTGATTCAAACGATGAGTATCATTTGATTATTTCTGACTTATCCGGTAAAACAATTATTAGTAATCAGATTACTTCTAATACTGTAAACACATCCGAACTCACACCGGGAATGTATTTAGTAAATATTTTGCTTGACGGGAAGCAAATATTTACTTCAAAACTCGTAGTGAATAAATGGTAAGTTCATTTTATGCTAAGTTCCGACTTTCTGAGGGTCGGAACTTAGCATTTTTTCATAATGTATCTGTACTATTTTGCTTGTTCCTGTTTTCAATAAATCTTCCCGCTCAAAACCTGATACCGAATCCGGGGTTTGATGATTTAAATGAATGTCCCGAAAATTTTTATGAGCTTGATAAAGCTTTTCCTTGGTCGAATGCAAGCAATAATTTAACTTCTGCTTTAAATAGTTGTATGACAGCTAATCGAACTTCTGTTCCGAATGCAGGTATTGCTTTAACGAGTTATCAACCGGCTCTTAGTGGTCAGGGGTATGCTTATATACAGGATTATAGCAATATTTCAAATAATGGGTATTGTGGATATTTACAAACGCCTTTGACGAGAGAGTTAACAAAAGGTGAAGTGTACTACATAGAATTTTATATGTCTCCTGATAATTTTGTAACTCCTTCTCAAACTATATATAAGGACGGTATAGGTCTTGCATTTTCAGATACACTTGTAAACTATGAGTTGTCAATGAACAACGATTTTATTCCTCTGACAAGTGTTGTAGATAACTTCGGTACGCTTATTACAGATACAGTTGGGTGGACGAAGGCAAGCGGGTGTTATACAGCCAAGGGTGGAGAGAGCTATGTTGTATTAGGTGATTTTCGCAATAGAAATAATGTTTTAATTTATATTGAATTTCCGAATAATCAACCACACACTAATTATCTTTACATTGACGATGTTATGGTCATTCCTTTCGACCCGCTGCCCGATACACTATTACTTTGTCAAAATGAAACACAAACTTTGAATGCCAGTTTTTTGGATGCCGGATATAAGTGGAATACCGGAGAAACCGACTCTCTCTTGACGGTATCGTCCGCAGGTGTTTATACCGTAGAAGCATTTTTAGATAACTGTGTATTACGAGATACGGTAGTTGTTCTGAGTACGGAAGAAACCGAAGCCTTACCGCGCGATACGGTGATTTGTCAAGATGAAATATGGCAACCTGTTCTGCCTTTTCCGGGTGATTACCTTTGGTCGGACGGCTCCGAGAATGCGACGCTTGCTATAAATGCATCGGGTTTCTATTCGGTTTCCGTTACCAATAACTGCGGAGAATACGTTTTCTCGGTCGATGTAGAAGCCGAAAGTTGTTTCTGTGAAATTTTTGTACCGAATGCTTTCTCACCTGATTTTGATGGTGTCAATGATAAGTTAGAAATATATCCCGGTTGTGATTTTGAGTATGAAATTACCGACTTTCGTATCTATGACAGGTGGGGCGGTCGCGTTTTTTCTATGACAAACGAAAACGAAATCGGTTGGGACGGAACGGTAAACGGTACACTCGCAGCGGAAGGAGTTTACATTTGGTTTTTAGAATATGACGTTATCCGCAACGGTATAAGAAAGCGTCGTGTTCAAAAAGGAGATGTCAGTATTATACCTTAAATTCGTAAAAAATGACTTGCAGCCGTATTTTCTTACAAGTTATGTTTCTGCTTATCGGTAACTCTTCGTACTGTCAAGAAGCGATGTGCGGTTTTCAATATATGTTGAAAAAAAATACTATTGCCGACCCGAGTATAGTTGATAAAATAACGGAAGTAAACCGCACTTTATCTCAACCGGATGACTATGTAATCTCGGCGGTAGCAAGAGAAAACTTGTTTATTCCCGTGGTCGTACACATCGTTAAAAGTGAGTCAGACAGATATATCAGCGATGAAGCGATTTTTTCGCAAATTCAAATTTTGAATCGTGACTTTAACGCTAAAAATCTCGATTTGAATACAGTTCCCGATGAATTTAAACCTAACATTTCAAACGGTGGTATAGAATTCTGTCTTGCCGTGCGCAACGACGGTAATTCAGATAAAGCAGGAATTATTCGACAATATACAGACGTTGAATTTTTCGGTCTTAACAATAACTTGTACTATACCGACCGAGGCGGCAGTACCGCTTGGGACACCGAAAAATATCTCAATATTTGGGTAGCTGACACAGGAGAGTCCATATCAGGCTTTGGTTCTTACCCCGGTCAGACAGAAGCATACAGACAAGGTGTAGTTATTCATCCCGCCTATTTCGGAGAAAATGAGTCGCGCAGATACAACCTCGGTCGAGTCGCGGTACACGAAGTCGGTCATTATCTCGGATTAAATCATGTTTGGGATAATAATGGTAATTGTGATACGGATGACGGGGTTTTCGATACGCCTTCACAGCAAAGCTCATACACAGGTTGCCCGCAATATCCGCAAAGTACCTGCGGAAGCAACGATATGTTTATGGATTTCATGGATTATGTCGATGACGACTGCATGGTAATGTTTTCAAAAGGGCAGGTCGCTCGAATGATTACCGTTTTAGAAACTTTCAGACCTGGACTAATACAGATGAACGGAGAATGTTTGAGTTTGAAAGAAAATTCTGTTGAAGAAAACTTTTTCTTGCACCCAAATCCTATAAGAGGAATAGTCTCGGTGGAAGTTTCGGAAAATACGGCATCTGTCAAACAGGTAGAAATTTACAACTCTACGGGAAAAACTGTCTTTTCCGAAAAAATTGTTTTCAGAAATAAAATGACTTTCGATTTATCTTTCTTACCCGCCGGCATTTACTTTTTTAGAGCAGGTAAAAGCAGCAAAAAAATTATGATTTTATAGTTTTGTTTTATATGCGACACCCTTCTCCTACCTGAATCAAGTGTATTTCCCACCATCCTTCCTCATTCTCTAAACAAATTCCCTATCTTCGCTCAAAATTCCCCCCTCCCGTTCACAATTCGCCTGTTACTGATTTCCGGTTTCTGAAATTCCGGGCTTAAACGTTAAACGAACACTACCATGAAAGCTACCCTCCGTGCCTTCCGCTGCGGGGCAATTCTCTGTGCCTGCCTCCTTTTTTGCCCGCAAAATGCCTACGCCCAACCGCTCACCATGGACGGTTTTATCGGCATCAATATTCAGCGCGACCAATCCGTCGAAAAGATGAAAGCCGTCGGTTTTGTGCGCGAATACCACCCCGCGCCGCTCGACCAAGGCTACCCCGCGCTCAACAATATCACCGAAGATGCCTCGCCCGTTTATCCCTTTTCGCAGTACAAATTTAACCCTTCTTATCAGACACAGACTATCGTACCTTTCGATACTTACTACGCCGATATTCAAAATAATGACATCGAAGTCGCCGTTTCCATGTTGCAGGCATTTCCGTGGATGTTTACCGACGACGACAGTCCGCTGCTGCCGCAAAACCCGAATACCGCCGCGATTTTGGAGCAAAAACCGATGTACCCCGGCGACGACCCGACCGACCCGAATTCCTATTTGGCGCACGCCGATTGGCTGTACCAATATGCCGCTCGTTACGGCAATACGAACTTTTCGCCGCTTAAAACCGCCGCCGTCGTCACCCCGCGCCTGCACCCCGACGAGGTGCCGCTGACGGGTCTCGGTACGGTGCGCTACTACGAAAATTGGAACGAACCCGATAAGTGGTGGTATCCGCAGTACCCCGATACTTACTTTACGCCGGCGGAATATGCCGTGATGCTTTCCGCCGATTACGACGGGCATCAGCAGACTATGGGACTGCTGCCCGACCCCGAAAATCCGGGACAGGAAATCTCCGTTGTCGGTATGAAAAACGCCGACCCGACCGCCAAAATGGTCACCGCCGGATTGTCCGACCCCGACCTCGACTACATCGAGGGCATGACCGCTTGGTTTGAAGCCAACCGCGACCCCGACGGCCCCAACGGCACTTTTCCCTTCGAGGTTTTGTCCATTCACCATTACAGCAACACGGGGCAGGAGCTGAATACGCTCGGCGAGTACGGCATTTCGCCCGAAAACGACATGGTGAAGCAAAAACTACTGCCCGTCAGCAATTACCGCGACCAACACTTCCCCGAGGTCGAGTTGTGGCTCTCCGAGTTCGGCTACGACATCGACCCGACCTCACAGCAGCGCGTGCCGTGGGAAGGCATCGGCAGTGCCGACCGGCAGGAAATTCAGGCGCAATGGATTATTCGTTCTTACCTCGAAATCGCGGCGAGCGGCTTCGACCGTGCCATGCTTTACGAACTGCGTGATGCCTGCGGCGGCGACATCTGCGGCTTGTTTCAGGCGAGCGGACTGACCGAGCGCGACTACTCTCCGCGCAAATCTTGGTACTACGTTTATACTTTGAAAAATGTGCTGTCCGGCTACGTTTACGATGCGGAATTATCGCCCTGCCAAACCACCGATTGCGCTGTGGATTGTCCGCGTGTGTATCGTTTTGTCAATCCGAATAATCCCGCCGATAAGGTCTTCGCGCTGTGGTCGCCGACCTCTTGTGACAAGCCCGCGTACACTTACAATTTGGATTTGGAAGGGGCAAACGGCGGCACTTTAATCGAAATGAATGCGCCCTCGACAACGGGCGTAAAAACGGCTTTGTCGGGCGAAAATATTGCCGTTTCCGTTTCCGAACGTCCCGTTTTTATCAAAACCGGTGCGGCGACTAACAGCCCGAATGTAGCTTGTCTGAATAATTTGCAGGTCAGCGCAAGTACTTGCAGTTCCGTACAATTAGCGTGGGCAAATACGCCCGGTGTCAGCGAAATCGACGTGTGGACTTTCCCCGCCGGCACGACCGATTTCGACCTTTTTCACGGAAATTTTATCGCCGAAAAAATTCCTGCTGCCGACGGAAATTTCACCGTGACGGGCTTGACGGAAAACACCGATTACGTCTTCGTTTGCTACGCCCGCGATGCGGCGGGCAATGTTTCTGCACCATGCTCAGTCAGCGGCGGCACGGGTGAGGCGACCTGCAAAATCACCGTTAACCCCGCGTGGATTTACGATTTTTCGGGCGCGAATGCAGTACCCGACCAACTCTTTGACGAGCAAAATGCGCACGACCCGATATGCGACGACGGCGGCGCACCGACAAGTAATTTTGGTATCGAATACAATCAAAGCGCACCAATCAGCGTCAGCGTGGATTTGCAGGATTATTACCGCATCGACGCGCTGTATCTTTACGATGCCAATGATTTCAGTAATTTTAAAATCGAATACGCCGCCTCGCCCAACGGCCCGTGGCAGACCGCGCTCGATTACACGACTGCGCCCTTCGGCATTTGGCAGACTTTCGCAAGTATTTTTCCCGCAAATATGCCGCTGCGGTGGCTGCGTTTTACCTCGGCGGGCGACGACCGCGCACAGGTCGGCGAGATTATTTTATGCGGTGAGATCGCCGATTTTGACGATAATGCCGTGCCGCCCTCACCGCCGCTCGACTTTGCGCACACCTTTAGTTCTTGCAATTCTTTGACGCTCGCGTGGTCGGCGACTTTCGACACCGATGTGGTTGCCTATGAATTACAAGCCGGCGGCGAAACGCTGACTGTGCCTTTTGCGGGGCAAAATTACACGGCGGAAATCTCGAATTTGAACACCGAAATTACTTACAACGTCAGCCTCCGCGCTTTGGATGCTGACGGCAATTATTCCGCGCCGCTGACGGTGAGTGCCGCGACTTTGCCCGCCGCCGAATGCGATGCAGACTGTGCGACGAGTTGCGCCTGTCAGATTTGTCTGCGTCCGTCTTGGATACAAAATCTGACACCTGCCGCCGGCATCGACCCCGCGCGTTTGGCGGATGAGCAGGACACCAATCCGGTCTGCGGCAGCGGTGGTGTACCGCTGACCGAATGGGGCGAAAATTATAATGCAAACTCGGGTGTGCCGCCGATGATTGCCGTCGTGGACTTGCAGCAATGCTACGCTTTGAGTTCCGTACACGTATTCGACGGTTCGGGCGAAGACTTTTTAACGATTGAATACAAGGACGCCGACGACGAATGGCAACTGCTGACCGAGTACCTCACCGACGCGACTTTTGTATGGCATGAGTTTGAAAATCTGACAATGACGACGCGCTATTTGCGCTTGACGAAAGCGGGCAATCAGGCGAAAATCAATGAGATAGCGGTCTGCGGTGTACCCGCGATTTGCGGAGACTGCACGATTGCCGTCGGCACGCCCTGCAATGACAACGACCCCTGCACGGAAAACGACGTTTACGATGAAAACTGCAATTGCAGCGGCACTTTTGCGGATGCGGACGGCGATACAATCTGTGACAGCGAAGACCTCTGCCCGACGGGCGACGACCTGCTCGATAACGACAACGACGGCACCCCGAATGCCTGTGACCCGACCCCCGACGGCGAGGGCGGCGACAGCGACGACTGCGATTATTTGACCCTCTCGGCAAATGTTACGGACGCCTCTTGCGCGGGAAATAACGAGGGCGCAATCGAACTGAACCTGCCGAACTGCCCCGGCGGAAACGGCAGCGGTAATAACGGCGGCGTAAACGAAAATCTCGCTCTGACGGGTACAGCAAGCCAAAGCAGTACCAATTACGATGCCCCCGCAAGTCGCGCCAATGACGGCAACACCAACGGCAATTTTTGGGGCGGACAAACGTGCAGCGCAACGACTTGGGAAGCGCAGCCGTGGTGGGAAATCGACCTCGGCGCGGTAGTAAATTTACAATCCGTCAACGTTTGGAATCGCTCTGATTGCTGCGCGGAAAATTTGTCAAACTATTACATTTTGGTTTCGGAAACGCCGTTTGTGAGCGATAATTTGAATGACATTTTAAACCAAAACGGCGTAACGGCTTACTTGGAATCGGAAGCGGCAGCCTTTCCGACGACGACCCAAACGCCGGTTGCAGGCAGATATGTGCGCGTGCAAAGGCAGGGCGCGGGCTTTCTGATTGCTGCCGAAATCGAAGTCATCGGCGCGGGCGGCAGCTCGGGCGGCGGCTGCGATTTTACCTTTGCTTGGAGCGATAATGCGGGCGATACGGCTGCGCCGGAAAATCTGTCGGCGGGCAATTATCAAGTCACCGTCAGCAACACCGACGGCTGCTCGCAAACGCTGAACGTTACGGTCGGCAACGCCGAAAATGACAGCGACAACGACGGTATCTGCGACTCGGCAGACCAATGTCCGGGCGCGGACGACAACGCGGACAATGACAACGACGGTATTCCGAACGGCTGCGACTCGACTCCCGACGGCGGCGGAGATACGGACGGCTGCGCGGATTGGGATTTGACTTTTACGGTCAGCGACGAAAGCTGTGCGGGGGCGAATGACGGGGTGATTACGTTAAATCTGCCTTGCAGCGACGGCGGAAATACGGGCGGCGGCGACACCGAAAATCTCGCGCTCGCGGGCACGGCAAGTCAGTCCGGCACCATGTGGAACGCCGAGGCCGACCGCGCCAACGACGGCATCACGAACGGCAACTTTTGGGGCGCAAACTCCGTGACCGGTACGCAGTGGGGCGTGCAGCCGTGGTGGCAAATCGACCTCGGGCAAAGCGCGCAACTTCAGCAAATCAACATTTGGAATCGCACCGATTGCTGCGCGGAGAGTTTGAGCAATTACTACGTTTTGGTATCGGAAAATGCTTTCGGCGATGCAACTTTGGATGAGTTGCTTGCGGACGCAAATGTGACGACTTTGCAGCAAAACGAAGCGGCGGGCGCACCGACTGAAATTACGACAAATGCAACGGGGCGTTATGTGCGCATACAGTTGCAGGGCGCGGGTATTTTGAGTTTGGCGGAGGTAGAAATTTTCGGCGGCGACGACGGTAGTGCGGATTGTGATTTATCGATAATTTGGAATGACAATGCGACGGCGACGGAAAGAGAAAATCTCGCTCCCGGCGGCTATGCGGTCACGGTGACGGATGCGGCGGCGGGCTGTGCGGAAACGGCAACGATGACCGTGGCAGCGGGAGAAAATTGCACGGGCATTGTAATATATTGTCCGCCGCATCAAAGCGTAGATTTACCCGCCGGGCAGGAAATGACGGTTTTAAATTGGAATGACGCAACGGCAACGACGACCTGCGCTGCGGACGGATTGACGATAACGCAGACGGCGGGCGCAACGAACGGCAGCACTTTTTCCGTCGGCACAAATGAGGAAATCATCTACACGGCAAGCGACGATTGCGGCAATACGGCGACCTGTTCTTTCATATTAGAAGTCAGCGGAAATATTGCCGAAGGCGAACCCGCGCCCGAAAATTATTGCGCGGCAAACGCTTCGCATCCGTGGTGGCAATGGATAAGCCGCGTCGTTTTTGCGGATATCGACCATGTAAGTCAGAAAGACGGTTACGGCAATTACACGGCGACGGAAAGCCCCGTCAATCGCGGTGCGACTTACACTTTCACGGGCGAGCCGGATTACGCTTGGCTGCCTTACGACGAGCATTGGCGCGTGTGGATTGACTTTAACCGCGACGGCGATTTTGGCGATGCCGGCGAGTTGGTTTTAGAAGACCACGGCGAGGGCATCATTACCGGCGACATCACGATACCGCTGACTGCCTCCGTCGGTAAAACACGGATGCGGATTGCCATGCAGGACAGCGAATACGCGGAACCCTGCGGCAGTTTTGTGTACGGCGAGGTGGAAGATTATACTTTGGATGTGCGTGCGGGCGGTACGGGATTGCAGATTTCCGAGTCGGAAAATGTGATTGAAATGCGCCATGAATTGACGAAGGTAAACACCGGTTTTTCCGTCTATCCGAACCCAACGCGAGGCGAACTGAATGTAGTCGCACATGATTTTAAAGGGCAAATAATGACGCTGCGCATTGCGGATGCTTACGGGCGTGTTTTGCGGGAGCGGGAGTTTGCGGGAGAAACGCTGCGTTTTGATTTGCGGGGTTTTGCGGCGGGGCTTTACTTTTTGGTTTCGGAAGGGGAGGAGGGAGTTATTTTTTGGGAGCGGGTGGTGGTGGAGTGAGGTTTGTATTCGTTCGTTACCCCGGCATTTACATACCATGAGTGGCAAGCGGGGTTAAAGTGCTTCATGCCGTTGGCATTTTTTGGGGAGGGGAGCCTCATCATAGCATCGACTTTAGTCGATATGCTAATTCAAAAAGGAACTCATCGGTTAAAACCGATGCTACGCAACCGCACGCAAAGAAGCCGGTCTGACCCAAGCGGAATTAGCGAAAAAAAGCGGAACGAGTAAGAACTATATTTCGCGTTTGGAAAACAATAAATCGGATATCGAATTATTGACGCTTACCAAAATCGTAGAAGGCGGATTGGGGAAGACGTTGCGGGTGGAGATTGGTTGAAACTCAATATTCCCTCTCCCGATAAACTTCCCCCAACCCCAAAAAATACACCACCTCCGCTTTCAAAACAAAATTAATCCAAGCCCGCCGCTCGAAGTCGATAGTTTCACTTTTCCTGAAAACCGGGAAAAGACCTCAACCAACGTAAAAAAACTCCTAAAACGGATACCCGAAAGCAAAGTTAAACTGCAGATTCTCCTGTCGGTATTCTCTGTCTCCGAGTTGAATTTCATCGCCCACAAAACGCTCGCCTTCCGGCAGAAAGGGCTTGACCAGAGGTACCCCGAAATCAAAACGCAGCAGTAAAATTTCAAAATCCAACCGGAAACCGATGCCCGTACCCACCGCCAACTGACGGTAAAAACGGTCGATTTTAAATTGCTCCTGAAAACGGTCTTCGATATCATATACCTGCCACACATTGCCCGCATCCACAAAAGCGGCGACTTCGATGAGCGAGGTCACCTGATAGCGATACTCGACATTGGCTTCCAACTTTGCATTGCCGACCCCGACGAAGGGAAACTGAAAAGTACGACTCGGCGGTGTGCTGCCCGGTCCGACGTTGCGCGGAATAAAGGCGCGATTACTCGCCGGCCCGCCGACACTGTACAAATCGAAAAAGGGAACGATGCTGTTTTCGTTAAAAGGAAAAGTCACAAAGGGAGCAAAGCGCGCCGCCAACTGACTTTTTTTGCTGAAAACGCCCAAATACCGAAAATCCGGCTCGAAGATGAAATAGTTACTCTGCAACTGCTGCTCCGTAAAAATTTCGCTGCCGCCGCCCGTCAGTCGATTGCCGGCAAAAGCAAAACGGGTGCGCAACAGAAAGTTATCCTGCTTAAATCTTTTTTGCCGCGTGTCGATACTGAAAATGTATTCGGGCTTATAAAAAATCATATTATCGGTCGAAAGCGCAATTTGCGGCGTACTCGCCAACAGCGCCGTCGCTACCACAAAATCATCGGAAGGCTCGGTCTGCGACTCTTCGTAACTGCTGCGCTGAATCCCGAAACTCAACGGATTTAACTCATGCCGAATGTGTTGTTTTTTTCGCCAAATATAACCGAAAGAGAGTTCGGCGGTCAGTATGGAAAAATCGAGATTATAATCCGGATTGGTGCGCAAAAAATCCGCCAAATCGGGAAATTCCTCCTGCAAAATATCCACATCGCCCGCAAAACGCAGTCCGTAACTCTGCTGCTGCAAATTAATTTTTCCCTGCGTGCTGCCGATAGTGCGGTCGCTGAAATACAGCAAATCGAAAGGAGACCACAAGCCCGGTTTTTGCACGGTTGCCAAAAGTTGATAACGGTTATTGGATGCCAAAGAGTCGTTGAGCGGTAAATTAAACGCGCCGGTGCCGCTGATGCGCAGCAGTTCGGAGCCGCGAAAAAGATTGCGATTGGTGTAGTTTATCGTCGCTTGCGGCGTAAAATATAAACCCGCCTGAAAAGACGCGCCGGGTTCGGCCTCTATGGTTCGTTTGGGTTTCGGAGTCAGTAAAATGCGGGCATCGAGCAACGAGTCGTTGTTCGGCAGCGTTTCGAAGCGCACACTAAAATATTTAAAAGTGTTCAGATTTGAAAGCCTTCTGAGCGTCGATTGGTGCAGTTCGGGGTCGTAGAGTTCGCCCGGTTTCAGCGTGACCGCCTTTTTTAAAACTTCGGGTTTGACGATTAAATCTTTGTAAATAAAGGTGAAATTTCCCTCGGTAAGCGAGTCTTTTTGCAGGGTTTCATTACGCGAGTCCGAAATTTCGTAATCCGGTAAAATGCGAAAATGACCCACGTAGTAAGGCTTGAGCGCGGTCGGCGGCGTTTCGGGTTTAATGTCCAACAGTAAATGAATGCTGCGGTCGGCGTAGGAAGTATCGGCCGTGAATTTCAGCATGTCGTCCGAAAAATAAAAATAACCCTGCGTCTTCATGTAGTTGGCGAGTCGCTTGCGTTCGACGCGCAGGGCTTCGAGTTGATAAGGCGTACCGATTTTTACCACCGACTTTTCCCGTTGCCCGTTCAGCAATTTACCGGCGCGGGGCGTTTTAACATCATAAGTGATTTTTTCGACGCGGTAAGGTGCGTCGATGTTGACGGTGTAAGTTACATCTGCGGTGCGCAGCCGTTCGTGTTTATCGACCTCACTTTCGGTTTCGGCGTTAAAAAATCCGTTGTTAAAGGCAACGCTTTTCAGCACTTTTTCCATTTCTTCTTTCACAGCTTTGTCGTAAAGCACGGGAGCTTCCGCCATTTTTTTCAGAAACACTACCTTATCTTTTTTCTTACTGTAAAAAGCGTTGTAAGCAATCAATCGCCACGGAATACCGAATAATTTGCGGTTCGGTTTCGGTCGCAGCGCAGTCGTCAGGTCGTATTCCAAATCACCGAGTTTAATGCTGTCCGCAACTTCGACTTTCACTTTTGCGCCCGTATAACGATAAGCCCCTTCGGGCAATGACTTTTTAAAAGAACAGGAAGTACCGGTCAAAGCGAGGAAAACCACGATGACGAAGAGAAAAAGGTAATATTTTTTTAGTGTAAAAGTCATTTACTTTTTTGTTGATTAAGAGTTTAGGGGGTTTAGGCGTTTAGAATAACGCTGCGCAGTTAGCGCGAGGTTGCACCTCGTGCCTGCCATTCTCCCGCCTCCGGCGGAATCGCTTTTTGTGAAGTCAATAAATTTTCAAAAAACAGAATAACTTCGATAATCTTAATTATCATTTCATCACACCCGCCGGAGGCGGATAAATGCTAAACACGAGGCACAGCCTCGCGCTAACTGCGAATTTGTACAGTCATTATATCACTAAACCGCCCGGCAAAACAACTCACGGTCAGGAAATTTTTCCAACCACCCACCAACTACTTCTCTTCCTTCTTTTTTCCAAACAACCGTAACTCATTAAAATCTTTACTAATCACCAACGCCGCTCCTGTTTTTACCACATCCGTCGCTAAAAAATCATTTTGGTCGGCGCGTTCGTTATACACTTTTACCCGCCAATTTCCGTTTTTCGTCAACGAATATTCCACCGTCAGATTATCGAGATAGACCTGCGTTTGCGAACTTTGGTCGTTGCTCTCGCTGCTCGTTTCGCCGTCGATGCTGATGACGAGACGGTCTTGAAAAAAGCGTTTGCGCACCGTCAGGTTGAGATTGGTTTCGTTGGTAGAATTTCCGCTCGCGTCGTAGCTGTCGTAGCTTTCCAAACCAAAATCCAATTCCACGAATTTGATATATTGATTGGCAATGTTGTTGAGTTGCCCCGTGATTGCGTCGCCGATACTGCCCTGCGCGTTCAGCACGTTCGCGCCCACACTCAGGTCTTCCGAGACAAAACTGTTGAACAAAATCAAGCCGAAGGCCTGTTCGTTCATGCGGTTTTGGTTTTGCTGCAAACGGGCGAGTGCCGGGTCGATTTCGCTGTCCAAATCATTCCCGAATTCATCCGGATACAAAATATCCGTGGCGATGTCCGTTTTTTCCAAAGTTCCCGTTATCGACAGTTGCACGATGAAAGTCTGCGCCCGCCGCAACTGCGTTTCTTTGTCGGCGGAGACGTTGCTTTGCCCCGCGACCAGCGGATAAGCCGAGGCTTTGATGCGATATTGCACTTTCAAATCCAAATTCGGATTGTAAATATCACCCGTCCAAGAAAGTGAACTACCCGCTACCACATCGAATTTTCGCTTTACAAAATCGGCGTACACAAAATTGTAAACCCCTTCTTTCATCGTAAACGTTCCCGCCATTTCCATGTCGCCGTTCGGAAACATCGAGAAGGACAAAAAGCCCTCGCCTTTGCCCGTAAAATAGTTGTTCATCACGGGGTCGATGACGGCGGTAAATTCTAAATTATCGTTCAATTCGAGATTGAGGCGCACCGTCAGGTTAAGTGCCTGTGCAATTTGCGATTTTATCGTGTCGGTCGGGTTAAACTCTAAACTGTCTTGCTCCAAACCGTTGACAAAAGTCACCACATCCTCTCCGTAATCGACGCTCGTGCTGCTCGCCGGCACCACGTAGGTCAGGTCGCTGCCCTTGCGCGGACTCGCCGTCGCCTCTACCACCGGCGAGAAAATATCGCCCGTTACCTCCGCCGTCGCATCGACAATCATGGTGCCGTAGTAAAGTTCGTTGTCTTCTTTTTTGGTATTTAAAACCATGAAATTTTTCGCCGTCACATCCAAGTCGTATTCAAATTCCGTAAAATCTTCCGACAAAATAAAGGCGTCCAAAGTCGCTTTGTTGCCCGTGCTGTCGATGATTTCGTAGTTTTCAAAACGAATAACATTGCCGTCCAATTCTATTTTTTGCGGCCCGAAATCGAGCGGCGCGCCGAGTTGGTCGATAGTGATGCCCGCGTCTTCCGTGCGCACAAAACCGACGAGCGAGGGGGCGGTAGCATTGCCCGTAATTTCCGCCTGCGCAACCAAAGTGCCGTGTAGATTGTGCGCGATGTCTTCCAAGAAAACTTCAAACGGTGCGAGTTTTAACGCCTTGATGTCGGCATTCATATTTATTGCGTCCACAGGATTTGCCAAGTCGTAGAAACCTTTAATTTCGGCGTCGTTGCCCTCGCCTTTCAGCGCAAAGTCAATGTCGTAAGCCGAAATTTCGCGGCGGTTATTTACGTCGATACGCGCATCGCCGAGTTTTTGTCCGTAGAGTTTGGTGCTTTGTACCGTCAAATCCGCATCCACGCGCAAATCTCCGAGCGGATTATCGACCGTCACGGTACCGTTGATTCTGCCGCCGGCGAGGTCTTCCATTTGCACGGCTTCCAAGAGTTCTTCGATTTTAAAGCCTTCGAACGACGCGCGAATTTGCTCCTCGCTTACACTTTCCAACGCCAACGCCTGCTTACCGTTCGTCAGTCGCCAATCGTTAATCAGAATATTTTCGGGCGAATAATAAATCTCGTTGTTCGGGCTGAAACGCCACGGGTCGTTGTTCAGCGTGATTTCTTCGGCAAAACGAATGCGGTATTTATCGGCCTCCGCCTCCGCAAAAGCCGTCAAATCCAAACGTGTCGCGCCCGTCGTATCGACGTTTATCAGGTTGGCTTCAAAAACGCCGTCGTTCACTCCGCCCTGCAATTTCACGTCGCCCATATTGCCCGCGCCCGCCAATTGCAAACGCGCAATTTCGATTTGATAATTCAAAATATCCGCCGCCGTCGAAGCATCGCCCGTCAGATTTTCGATTTTATTTCCCGCGTAAATTATTTTCGGAAAATTCAAATAAGCCGTCAAATCCTCCTGCGCCGCCGCAAATCTGACTTTGAGTTCAAACGGGTCGATTTCCTCCAAACCCGGCACAATGCCCGAAGTCAAAATCGCCGTATTTTTCCATTGCGCCGTCGCTTGCAACACCGCATTCGACTCGGTCACGACGGGGTTCTCATTGCCTTTTTGAATAAAATCGTTAATCAAATTTGTCAGTTCCGTAACGATTTCGGCAAAATCGAAATTACCGTTCACATCCGCGTCCACCCAATCCGAGCGCACGACCACATCTTTTTTTAACCCCATAAAGTCCACGTCCGCTTTCATCGTTTGCAGCGTATAATCTTCGCCCTCGATGTCGAAAGTAAAGGCATTCAACAGCACATCCGCCGTCATATTTGACAGGCTGTCGTAGCGCGCATCCGCGTCAAAATTTCCGTCCATGATAATCGGATAGCGGACGTAAGGAATGTCTTTAAAATCAAAATTCGTAAATTTTCCGTCGGCGCGGTATTTATTTTTCATGTCAAAAAAAGCGACCAAATCTGCCTTGCCGGCAATGTCATTGAAGTCGATATCTGCGGTCACTCCGGCGGGGTCGAGTTTGATATTTCCCTGCAAACCCGGATATTTCGAGTTGATTTCTTTGATGACCAAGTCGGCGTTTGCGGTGGCAATTTCGAGGCTGTCGAGGTTCGCGCCGGTGCCGGTGATTTCTACATTCAGCGCATCTAAATTAGTGCGGGCGAGGGTGTCGTACAGACTGCCGGCGGTGACTTTGAGCAGGTTCAGTTCTTTTATCGACGCCTGAAAATCGTACACTTCGTTGTTGCTTTTGACATTCGCGGCGATATTTCCCGCCGAGGTTTTTACATCTAACAGAGCGTTTAAATTTGCCAAAGTTCCCTGCAAATCCGCCGTTCCGCTTTCGATATTCGGCAAGCGAATTTCGGCGGGCAGCAGACTGTCGGGCAGCACGTAGGCAAAAAATGCCGTGTCGATTTGGGTCTGTACCAATTCAAAATCCAAACGCGGATCGTTAAAATCGACGATACTGCCGGCGGTTTCCACGACGGCGTTTCCGGTCGGAGCGGAGGCTTTGAGCAGCAGGTTCGGTGTGACGGCATTGAGACCGCCGCGCACCGTGCCCGTCAAATCTACGCGCGTGGGTACGGAGTAGCCGGGCGGTAAAATGCCGTCGGGCAGGTAGGCGTTCAGTTCGACATCATCGGAGATAAAATTGTCGATGTTGAGGTCGTAGGCAAGGCTGTCATTCATGACGTTGCGCAGGTCGCCGTTGAGGTCGATAGTCGTGCCGATTGAGTTTTGGCGCGTCGTTTTTGCCTGCACATCGACGTTCAGCGTGCCGGCGAGGGCACCGCTGACGTTTCCTTTGAGGTCAAAATATTCGGGCAGTTGCGTACCGGCGGGCAGAGTATTTTCGGGCAAAAAATCACGTAAAACCGGGCCGCGACTCGTCATTTTGTCAATGCGCAGGTCGAGTGCCAAACGGTCGGTATTCATCGCGTTTTGAATATTTCCGTTGGCAATTACCTCCGAACCGAAGCCGGTCAGGTTGAATTTTTCGATTTGTAAATCCGCCAAACTGCCTTGCAGCGTCGTCGCAAAGTCGATATTGCCTTTGGCTTTTGCGAAATAGGGCTGCAATTCGGGAGAAAAATACAGCACGTCCTGCGGTGAAAGCGTACCGCTCGGAATTTGTAAATTCAGCCCCATATTTTCCAAATTCGCCGTCGTGTCCAAAAAATTGTAAGCGATAACTACATCGGACTCGGCGAGTTCGGAACGATTGGTTTTCAGCGCAAAATTTTGCAGCGAAACGCCCTGCTCGTTAAAAACAACCGCGCCGCGCAAATCTTCGAGTACTAAGTCGCCGGCGGTCTTGCCGCTGATTTCTTCGACGATGACTTCTACGTCCAAATCCTCGTATTCGAGTTCGCGGGCTTGCAAAGTTAAGTCGCTGAAATCCAAATGATTGGGGTCGAAACCCGACAGACGCGGCGTGCCCGCTAAGTCGTATTTTATCGCCGACTCGGTCAGGTCGAAGTCACCGACTTTTGCCCCGATGCTTTCGCCCGAAAGGCGGGCTTCGACGGTACCGACGGCTAAATTTCCGATATTCGTTTGCAAATTGATACTGTCTTGCTGCATGGAAAAAGCAACATTTTTGCCGGTCAAAGTTCCCAAACCAATGGTATAATCCAAAGGCGCGGAAGCTGTCGTGTCCGTCTCAATCGGGTAGGCGCGGTAAGCAATATCCGCGTCGGCGAGGTCGAGATTATCGACATAAAATTGTCCTTTTTCCAAGTTCGCATCGCCCATATTGCCCTCGAAGCTGCCGACTTTTAAATCCAAAAAAAGACCGACCTCGGTGTCGTCGTAGCGCACGTCGATATTTTTCAGGTCGATGACGGCGTCGGAAACCAAAATTTCCCACGCGGTACCGGCGGTCGTATCGACGGGAGTCACTTCCTGTTGCAGCGCGGTACTGTCGGCGGGTGCGAAGGCTTCCGTCAGAAAAGCGATATTGGAAGTGTCTTTTCTGACAAAAAAATCGCCGGTCACGTCGCTGATATAAACGCGGTCGATTTGTACTTTTTGCTTGATTAAACCGAAAATACCGATGCCGACTTCAAATCTGCCGAGGGTAAAAAGCGAGTCGCCGGCGGGCGTTTCCATATAGACATCTTCGACAAAAACCTGCTTGGGTAATGCCCAACCGACGCGCCCGATGCGGACTTCGGTTTGCAGCGTTTCTTCTAAGTAAGATTCGGCTTTTTTGGTCAGAAATTTCTGGGTAGCGGGAAGGTTGATGAGACCGAAAAGCAACAGAATTAAAGTAAATACGGTGAGTAGTACCCAAGCCGTGATGCGGGATATTTTGTAAAGGAGAGAATGTTTTTTTGTTGTTGTTTCGGTCACGTGAGTTGTAGGTTGATTGTTTGAGTGAGAATTTTTTTACGCTGATTTTTCGAGCGTGATTATGATTTTATTACGCTGATTTTTTATGATTTTACGCTGATTGCTTGTGTTACTATGAATTTCTGTCCTGACTTATGTCGGGAAAATACCCAAAAATCAAGATTTATCACAGACTCAAGCCCGGAGAAAGTTCCCCCGATTCGGCCTGTCCCGACTTCAGTCGCGGAGGGTTAGGGGGCTGAAGACGCTGATTTTTTCGACTTGCCGTCAAATTGTCTTTTCAAATTTGTGTTTTTTCTTCAGAATCCGATTTAACACCCGCTAAAACTACGCAAGTGTTGGGGATGTTCGCTTACACCGGTTGTTTTTGGAAAGGATTAACGACCCTGCGGAAAACTCCGATAAGCGTCATTTTTTTTCGGCTTTTTTGTCCGATAAAAATGCTTTTCTTACCTTTGGCTTTCTTCTCACACCATAAAGAAATTTTTTACAACATAGTTTTTAAAACAGTCGCTAAGGTGTCTGACGCTTCAATCAGTAACAAGCGATGAAGCCGCGAATAAAATCTAAGGATTGAGCAAAAAGTAAGCGTCTGACACCGGTTTGTTGATTTACTAACCGGTGTCAGACACTCGCTCTTCGCAAAACCTCGGAAAATATCGGTTTTTGTGTCTTTTATTCGGGTAAAGTGTCAGACACCTTAGTTGATATGTTTTGAAAACTTAGTCGATGTCTTGTATGATATTGACCGGAAACGCTGTACTCACCGGCGACTTTTTTCATTTCATAATTTTAATCATGCAAAAAATTTCAGGCAGAATACTACTCGCTCTCCTTTTCCTTTTAACTCAAATTGCAATTACACAGGCACAGCAAAAGCCGGACGGGCGTATCGACGATTTAATTTCACAGATGACTATTGAGGAAAAAGTGGGGCAGATGACCCAACTCACGCTCGATATGGTCATCAAAGGGCAGCCTTACGCGCCCGAGTCGCCGGCTACAATCGACCCCGCTAAACTCGAAAAAGCAATCGGAAAATACGGTGTCGGTTCGATTTTGAACACCGCCTCCGGTCTGCAACTCGACCGCAATCAATGGCACGAAATCATCAAAGCCATTCAGGATAAGGCTATGGAAGGTCGCCTGAAAATTCCGGTCTTGTACGGCATCGACGCGATACACGGCGCGAACTACGTGAAGGGCGCGACCCTTTACCCGCAGCCTATCAGCGTCGGTAATACTTTTAACCGAGAATTGGCGAAAGAACTCGCGGCGATTACGGCTTACGAAATAAAAGCGGCTTCGATGCCGTGGAATTTCTCACCCGCTATGGACGTCGGACGCAATCCGGAGTGGCCGCGCCTGTGGGAGTCTTTCGGCGAAGACGTGTACGTAAATGCGGAGCTTGCCTCGGCGACCGTCGAAGGTTATCAGGGAACGAACCCCGCCGCATTTGATAAAGTGGCGGCCTGTCTCAAGCACTTTACGGGCTACGGCGCGGCGCACAGCGGCAAAGACCGGACGCCGGCTTATGTGCCGGAGCGTCAGTTGCGCGAGTATTATTTGCCCGCTTTTCAGCAGGCAATCGACGCGGGGGCTTTGACTTTGATGATAAATTCGGGTGAAATCAACGGTGTGCCGGTACACGTCAGCAGGTATTTGTTGCAGGATATTTTGCGCGATGAGTTGGGCTTCGAGGGCTTGGCGGTTTCGGATTGGGAAGACATCAATTATCTGCACACGCGCCACAAAGTCGCGCCGACCGTAAAGGATGCCGTGCGTATGGCAGTCGAGGCGGGCGTGGATATGGCGATGGTACCGGTCGATTATAATTTTTCGGATAACTTGGTCGAATTGGTCAAAGAAGGCACGATTCCCGAGTCGCGTTTGGATGTGTCGGTGCGGCGCATTTTGGAGGTAAAAATGAAGTTGGGGTTGTTTGAAAAAGCGGTTTTTGACCCGCAGGATTATCCGAAATTCGGCGGTAAAGAATTTACAGCAAAATCAAAAGCAGCGGCGGCGGAAAGTATCGTATTGTTGAAAAACGATAAGAATATTTTGCCGTTGCCGAAGACGGCAAACGTACTCGTGACCGGTCCGACGGCGGCAACTCTGCGCAGTTTGAACGGTGGTTGGACCTACACTTGGCAGGGCGATAAAGCCGACGAATGGGGCGGTCAATACAACACAATTACCGAAGCGTTAACGAAAAAACTCGGACAGGGTCAGGTGCAGTATGTGCAGGGCGCGGACTTCGACAAAGTGACCGATATGCAAAATGCGGTCATGGCGGCATCGGCGGTAGATTACATTGTTTTGTGTGTCGGCGAGTCGAGTTATACGGAGTTTATGGGTTCGTTGTACGATTTGAATTTGCCGGCGGCGCAGCAGGAATTGGCGCATGCGATGGCAAAAACGGGCAAGCCGATTATCCTCGTTTTGGCGGAAGGTCGTCCGCGTATCATGCGCGAAATCGAGCCGTTGGCGAGTGCCGTAGTCGGTACCTTTTACCCCGGTATGGAGGGCGCAAATGCTTTGGCGGATATTCTTTTCGGCGACAGCAATCCGAGCGGAAAGTTGTGTTTTACTTATCCGCGTCACTCTAATTCTCTTATAACTTATGACCACAAAACGACGGAAATGGTTTTGGAGGGCAACGTCGGAAAATACTATGACCCGCAGTACGAATTCGGGCACGGCATGAGTTACACGGATTTTAAATACAGTGATTTATCAATCGGCAAAAATATGCTGACGGCAGATAATGCGGTGGAAATCAGCGTCAAAGTAACCAACACCGGCAAGCGCGCCGGCAAAGAATCGGTATTGCTTTTCATCAATGATATGTACGCGAGCATCACGCCTTCGGTGCGCAGATTACGCGGTTTTAAGAAAATCGAACTGCAACCGGGCGAGAGCCAAACGGTAAAGTTTTCTGTTTCTGCGGAGGACGTGGCTTTTGTGGGTATGGATAATAAATTTATTACCGAAAGCGGAGATTTTGAGGTGATGATTGGGGACTTGAAGGGGAAGTTTGTGGCTAAAATGGAAAAGCCGTAGGTGGTTGATGGTTGGTAGTTGCCGGTTGGTGGACGGTTAGGATTTACTCTTGGATTTTGGGACAAATTGAAAGGGCATTCGTTTTTTGACGGGTGCCCTTTTGTTTGTTCTGCCCGGAAATATTGCTATTTTGTGCGATATTTAATAAAACCATACTTGAATTTAACTACACGACTACAAATGAAAGAGATTAAGGATTTGCTCGATTTGCATAAAAGCTACACGCCCTTTCTGCGCAATTTGTTGGAAGGTTTACTGAGAGACGAACATGTTAAAATTCAAAAAATCGAACACCGAACGAAAGAGTTGGAGAGTGTTGAAGAGAAGATAGAACGAAAGTCGATTTTAAATCCGACGGAAACGATAACGGACTTGTCCGGTATCAGAATTATCCTTTTTTATCCGGAAGATATTCGTAGGGCGGAAGAAATCGTGAAGAGAGAATTTGCGATAGACTTTGCTAATTCTATGGATAAGTCGGAGGAATACAATGAACACGAATTCGGTTATTTATCGGTGCATTACATAGTTTCTTTGGATGAAAATCGGGTTAAGCTGAATGAGTACAAAAAATACACAGGATTGAAAGCAGAGATACAAATACGCACGGTGCTGCAACACGCTTGGGCTTCGGTTTCACATGAGTTAGAGTACAAAAAGGAATACGATATACCGCGAGAACTTAAACGCCGTCTGTACCGATTGGCAGGGCTTTTTGAGTTGGCGGATGAGGAATTCAGTGCGTTGAAACAAAGTCATGCCGCACTGAATAATAAAATAGAAACTGCCGCCGAAAGCGACGAAATATCGGACGAAAACTTGAATTTATTGACGGCAAAACAATACTTCGAACAAGAAAACAACACGCTGATTGCACTCAAAGAAATTGTAAAAACAACAGGTTTTACCTTACAAAAACATGTGTACCGAGAGGACATCTCAAAGTTGCTGTTAGCTGCTAAGCTGAACGAGATAAAAACAGTAAAAGAATTAGAGGAGAACCTGGCGCAAAACCGAGCACAAACGAAAGATTTATTACAAGATATAAGAAACGCTTTTGACGGGAAAGAATGGAAAGGAAATATTGCGTTTTTTGCTTTGATAATTTTGCTGAATAAACTCTCCGAAGAAAAGAGAAAAACGTTCAAACAACAAACGGAATGGGTAAAAACGGTATGGGAAACGGTTAATAAAAATTTATCGTAATTATTGACTCGTCAATTCCTTAATGAGTTTGAAAACGAGTGCGTATTGTTTTCCCGAAATGGTACGATACTGCATGTTGTAAAGTAAATCCTCGAAGATACCCGTTTCTTCGATTTTTTCTAAGTCTTTTACTTCAACGTCAATTGCACTACAAGCACAGTGCAGAGCAAAGTGATAGTTAATTTGCAAGGAAAATTCGCTTGTATTTTCGTCGAAATGAGTCAGTTGAATCGGCTTTAACTTGGAAAGCCATTTCATGGTGTAAGCAGCGATTTTAGGACGTTCGGCGAGTTCGCTGCCCGAATAAGTCTTATAGCGAATAATGTCGTCAAAGTACGACTTCGCGGCTAAATACAGTATGCCTTCATTGAGGTAAAACGCGTCGTTCCCGGAGTCGGAAACGTATTTTTTAATCAACTCTTCACCGATGTGTTGCCAAACTTCAAGCCTGCGTAATACTTTTCTTTGAATTTCTTGTTCGTCGATGGTAAATTCAGACATTTTGCGGCTTGTGTGTAGATTTGTTTTTCTGTTCGTAAGTTCTCTTTATTAACTTGTACATCGGGTCGATGAGTTCTAAAGCGCGTGTTTTAAAATCCGACTCTACAAACGGAGTGTCGCCGTTTGCATTGCGATTATTCGCAATCCTCATCAAACTTTTATTACCCAAACAGGATGCGTATTTTTTTTGCAACCTTTTGAGGTCTTTTCTTTCTTCCGGTGTCATATTTTAACTTTTTCAGTGCGCAAAGATAGATTATTATTTTGCAAAATAATAATCTGCTTAGAGTTTTTTCTGTTTATCGGTTCGACTTTGTCTGCTGTTTTATTTTCAGTCGAAACGTGAGTCAAAAGGTTTATCAAATTCTGTGCAAGAATTATTCCTCTATTCTTCCGATACGCTTAACGTTTCAAAACAATAATTTGGAGTTTAAAGTTTAATAAAACTACGAACGATTATAGGTTTGATTTTCTATAGCCCTTCAACCTCTCCATAATCTCCCCCGTCCCCAACTTCTCCTGCTCCCCCGTCTCCATATTCTTGAAAGCTAATTTTCCCGTTTTCATCTCTTCACTGCCGATGATTGCCGTGAAAGGTACGTTACGCGCATTTGCGTATTTCATCATCTTTTTCATCTTTGCGGCCTCCGGATAGAGGTCGGCGTTAATGCCCGCTGCGCGCAGGGCATTGAGCTGACGGAAGGCATATTTGTGGGCTTCGTCATCTAAAGCAATGAGCAAAATTTGCAGCGTTTCGCCCGTTTCCGCCGGGAAAAGATTCATTTCTTCCATGACATCGAAAATGCGCGCCGCACCGAACGAGACGCCGACACCCGACACGCCTTTCATACCGAAAATTCCCGTCAAATCATCGTAACGACCGCCGCCGCCGATGCTGCCCATGACCAAGTCGGGATAGGCTTCTTTGTCCGCCGCGACCTCGAAAATACAGCCCGTGTAGTAATTCAGACCCCGCGCCAAAGTAATGTCGAAAACCACTTTGTTCGTCGGCTGTTTTGTGTCGAAATAGGCGTGAAATTCTTCCAATTCCGCAATGCCTTTCCGACCCGTTTCCGTTTCGGTGAAAGCCGCTTTCAACTCTGCCAAACCGGTAATTTCCAACATTTTTTCAATCTTGGAAATCGCCGCGTCGTCAATATCGCGCTCCCGCATTTCCTTACGCACACCCTCGATACCGACCTTGTCCAATTTGTCGATTGCCGTGGTCATTTCCACGAATTTATCGGCAACGCCCGCCGCTTCCGCCATACCGTACAGTACCTTACGGTTGTTGATTTTGATGACGGATTTTAAATTTAATTTCGCAAAAACCTCGTCGTAAATCTGCACCAACTCTGCCTCGTACATCAGACTTTCCGAGCCGACTACATCCACGTCGCATTGATAAAATTCCTGATAACGCCCCTTCTGCGGTCGGTCGGCACGCCACACCGGCTGTATCGCGTACCGCTTAAACGGAAAGGCAATATCGTTTTGGTGCATCACCACAAAACGCGCAAAAGGCACGGTCAAATCGTAACGCAAACCGCGCTTGGAAATGGAAGCTAAAACCCCGTTACTGTCTTTTTCCGCAAGGGCTTTCTCATTGGCTTTCGAGAGAAAATCTCCGTTATTCAACACCTTAAAAAGCAAACGGTCGCCCTCCTCGCCGTATTTACCGGTGAGCGTCGAGAGGTTTTCCATGACCGGCGTTTCGATGGGCTGATAGCCGTACTTCACGAAGGTTTCGCGGATGGTTTTAAATATAAAATTGCGCTTGATGACCTCGGCGGGGAGGAAGTCGCGGGTGCCTTTAGGGACGGATGGTTTCATTTTTTTGAGACTTTAGACGTTAGATTTTAGATGTTAGATTTTAGACTTTGGACTCGGACGCGCAAATTATTAAAAAAAGGCGCAAGAGAATGTCTCGCGCCTTTCGGCAGTTTTCTTACCGCCTCTCTCCTCTCACCTTTTTCCCTCTCACCTACAAAGCACTCGCAAACTGCCGCAAAAAACGTACATCATTTTCAAAAAGCAGACGAATATCTTCGATGCCGTACAGCAGCATTGCCTGTCGCTCGATGCCCATACCAAAGGCAAAACCCGAGTATTTTTCGGGGTCGATGCCGCAGTTTTCGAGGACTTGCGGGTCAACCATGCCGCAGCCCAAAATTTCGAGCCAGCCCGTGCCTTTGGTGATGCGGTAGTCGGCTTCGCTTTCCAATCCCCAATAAACGTCCATCTCGGCGGAGGGTTCGGTGAAGGGGAAATAGCTGGGGCGCAGGCGAATTTCCTTATCCACGCCGTACATTTCTTTGGCAAAATAGAGCAGCGTTTGCTTCATATCCGCGAAGGACACATTTTCGTCGATGTACAGCCCTTCGACCTGATGAAACTGTGCGTGTGAGCGCGAAGAAATTGTCTCGTTGCGATAGACCCGACCGGGCGCGATGATGCGAATCGGCGGTTTTTCGGTGGTCATGGTACGCGCCTGTACGCTCGACGTGTGCGTGCGCAGCAACATTTGCATGGAGTCTTTGAGGTAAAAAGTGTCCTGCATATCACGCGCCGGGTGGTCTTCGGGCGTGTTCATGGCGGTAAAGTTATGCCAATCGTCCTCGATTTCGCGCTCTTCGGAGACGGTGAAACCGATGCGCTCGAAAATTTGGATAATGCGGTTCATGACGATGCTGACCGGGTGGCGGCTGCCGAGTTCGAGCGGCTCGCCGGGGGCGGTGAGGTCGAGGTCTTGCGCTTCGGCGGCGTCTGCGGCATTTTCGGAGGCGGCTTTGAGTTCATCGTATTTGTTCTGCGCGGCTTGCTTCACCTTATTGATGAGCTGACCGTACTCTTTTTTGCGCTCGTTGGGCACGTTGCGTATTTCGCCCATGAGCGGCTTGAGGATATTTTTTGAACCCAAATATTTGATACGAAACTGCTCCGTTTCTTCCGCGTTTTGCGGGGCGGCGGCGTTCATTTCGGCGAGTATCGCATTGACCTTATCGAAAATTTCCATAATTTTTTCTTTTCTGCTTTTTTGAAGGCGCAAAAGTAAGGAAAAGTTCCGAAGGGAGTTTTATTGTTTTGTTCGAGAATTTATGTGATTGCCGTGATTGTCCGGCAAATTATCAAGAATATTGTCCGGCGAGCGGCAGGAAACAAAAAACGGCTTCCGATATTTGCTCGTTTTAAATTTTAAACAGGAACAAAAGTCGGAAGCCGCAGGGAAAAAAGGATAAGTCAAAATTCCGGATCTATTTGTTTCGCGTTCCTTACTTAATCACCGCGACTTTTTCTCTGAAATTTTGCCGACCGATGATGACGTCACACACATAAGCACCCGTCACGACTTTTGAGTCGATATTCCAAAGCCAAGCGGCACCCTCTTCGGTGGCTGTACCGGTGTCGGTCAAATCGGCAACCAATTTGCCCTGCATGTCGTAGATTTTTACCCGGGCAGCGGCGGCATTCGATACATGATTTAGTCTGATGTTTGCTTCCGTCGAGGCAGGATTCGGAGTAATCAACAGGCGGGCTTCCTGTTCTTCTTCGGGCACATTATTGTTGTTGATAATAACGCCGCCGCCTCCGCCGCCCTCGCCGATGCAGGGGATGCAAACGGTGCCGCCCATTCCGGGTTCTAAAGCCAAAAATGCCGTAAGCGGAGTCAAGACGCGCTCCTCGATACTTTGGGCAATAATGCTTTCGTATTCCGCGACATTTGTAACCTGTCTGTTTAAATAATTACCGTAAAACATCTCGCGCATAAAAGTATCGGCGGCAAACTGTCCCGTGGTGTCGAGCGTGATTTCTTCGCTGAAAAAATCGTTTTCTTCCGTAATTAAATACGCCTCGACGTTCATCGGAAAGTCACCGAGATAGCGTCCGGTTTGATAAAAAACGTGTGGTTCGTTACCGGTAAACTCGGTGCCGAATAAATCCTGCTCATGAAAAATAATACCCTGCTCCATGTCTGTCGATAAATCCATAAAACCGCCGACCGGCTCGACTTGCGGAAAAACCGTCAGGATAAATTCGTCGGTTGCTGCCGCATTTTCTCTGACACTTCTGAATGTGCCTCCCGTGTGCGCCGTGAGCGTGTCGTACAGAAAATTATTTCCTTCGTAAACAACGCCGTCTTCCGTGACGGTAACGACGTCCAGATTTTGTAAATCCAAAATGTCGATAGTCAGGTTTTCGGACATTTGCGGGGTCAGCTCTTCCATCAGCAGTGTCACGTTTATCGGCCAAATGAAAGCATCGTTGGCAGAGAAAAGAATAATTTTTTCGGTCGGCACGGGCGTGTTTTCGTAGGTGACGGCGGCAGTCAGCAAACTTTCCAAATCGGAAGAGTCGGCGACGGTCAGATAATTTTCGAGCATCATATCGAAATTAGCATCGGTGCAGGCAAGCGGGTCTGCGTTTAAAATTTGGACACCGGTATCGGTCGTTGCCATCATCGTAAAATAATCGGCGGAAGTGTAAGTTTCCGAAATTCGCGAGTACAATTTGTTGGCCAGTTCTGCTTTGGTAATGTCGGTTTTTTCGGGCTTCCGGTCAAACAACACGGTGACATGCTGCACCGTCGTATCGGTCGTGCCTGCCGACCAACTCGACCGGTAAGCCAACTGATAATATTTTTCGCCGTTTTCTTCGTAAGTTTTGAGATAGGTTTGGTCGGCACTCCAGGGTGCGTCGGTGTAAAGACGCAGGCTCGACAACTCATAATCTCCCTCCGCAAGCGGTGCGGAAATACGGTGTATCGGCCCGTAGAAGGCATCGATTTCGGCTGCAAAATCTAAGGTCTCGAAGACACTCGGATGGTAAGGCGGGTAGTTTTCGCTAAGGACATAATCAATGTGCGGGTTTAACCATTCGTCATTTTTCGGTACGATAATGTCAACCGTTTCGGGAACGTAAGGAGTGCTGTGCAAAAGTCCGGGTAAAATTTCTGCGTAAACTTTATCCGCTGTCCAGACAGCCGGCAGCAAAAAGGACATTTTAATTTTGCGATATTCGCCGTCGAAAAGCGGATAAATACGAATTTCGTGTTTACCGTTCGACAGTTTGCGCAGTAATGAAGGGTCTTCGTTTCTTTCGACGATGTCTTCATAAATTTGGGTCGCCGTCCAGTAATCGACCACATCCGCTTTGACGATTTCCTCGCCGACCCACAGCCAAGAGTCGTGTACAACGGCGTGAGCCGGTAAATCGAATTGCCAAATAATTTCAAAATCGCCGCCCCACCAGTCCTGCACAGCGTCGCCCTGTGAAATTTCGGCAAATAAATCCACTTGAGTGTAAATGCCTTGCGGACGCACGACCAAAGTCACCTCGTCAAAGGCTCCCGGTGCGGCATTTTCGTGCCAATTCGGGTCGCTTTCGGTCGTTTGAGTAACCCAATCCAAAGAAGAGGCGACGCGCAGCACATTTTGAGCCTTAATTTGAAAAACGGAAAAGAGGAGAGAGAAAAGTAAAAGTAAACGCATAACAGTTGGTTTTTAATGAGAAAAAATGGTTTCACGGAAGAAGCAAAACAGAAATATCTGTTCATTTCGTTCCGAAAAATACAAAATTCTCTAATCCGGTAGGGTTTTCTTAAGGTAGTGTGCAACGGGGATTGCAAAGAAAAAACGGACAAGCCGATTTTTTTACATTTTCACTCCGCCACCGTCACATCTCCCGACAGCACCCCCGTCTCTCCCGTCAGTTCATTTACCCACTCCGCTACGTAGACATACACGCCCGTCTCCGCAAGGCGCCCGCGACTGCTGCCGTCCCATGCGATATTTGCGCCCTCTTCGGAAAAATATAAATTGCCCCAACGGTCGAAGATGCGCATACTTGTCAGCCGGAAGTTTTCGCCGTAGGCAGTGAAAAGGTCGTTGATGCCGTCGTTATTCGGACTGAAAGCCGTCGGGATGTAAATGCGGGCGGCGCAGTCGCGGGTCGTGATTTCGACAAAATAATCGTAGAGGCAGCCGTCTTGCTCAACCTGCAGCAGATAGTCGCCCGCTGCGGTGACGGCAAAAATGCTGTCGGTGCGGGTGTCGCCGGTTGTCGGGTCGAGCCACGCGAAGGCATCGGTGTCGCTTAAGTCGGGCGCGAGGAAGAGCGGCAAATCGCGCGCGCACAGCAGCGTATCGGGCGGCAGGGCGAGGGCGGGCGCAGCGGCAGCGGTGTAACTGACAGTCACGGTATCGGCGCGGCTGCACACGGCATTGGCGACGGTGACGCTGTAAGTGCCGGCGACCGGCACTTCGATTTGTGCGTCGGTCGCGCCGGTACTCCAAGTGTAGCTGAGGTCGGTTTGGGCGGGCGGGGCGAGGGTAGCGGTTTCGCCTTCGCAGATTTCGAGGTCGGTGCCGAGGTTGGGGCGGGGGACGGGCAGAAGGTCGATGGAGTCGGTAAAGGTTTCGCTGCACTGCCCGAAAGTGACGGTTTGGCTGACGTACTGTTTACCCGTTTCGGTAAAGCAAATCGCGGGGGGTACGGCTTGGTCGCTCGTCGGGTTTTCGGCGTTGGTGAAAGTCCACAGTGTGGTTTGCGCGTCGGCGTTGTGCAGGTTATTGACGGCGGCACAGTTGTCGAGACAGATGCGGGCGGGCAGGTCGAAGGTCGGGTCTAAATCGACGACGCGGGTCTGCGCCTCCGCGCTGCAATGCACGTTGGTGACGGTGACGGCATAGCTGCCGGCGGTGTCGGCGGTGATTTGCGGGGTGGTCGCGCCGGTGTTCCACAGGTAATCGGTGGCGACATTTTGGGCGGCGGCATCCAAGACAATATCGACGGCGGGAGCGCAGATAACGGTGGTATCGGGCAGGTCGAAAAGGGGCAGGTCGGAAACAACGGTTTCCAACTCGTACTCGTAGGTGCAGCCCTCGAAGACGATGGTTTGGCGGATGGTGTAGGTGCCGGGTTGTGACCAAGAGAGCTGACCGGGAGAGGAGTTGCTGCTGTTGTAGTCGGTAGTGCCTTCGACAAACCATGTTATGGAACTTGCGTATTCATTGTTAATATTGGAGACGTCAGAAGAGTCACCAACGCAAAATTCTTGCGGAAATATAAAGTTAGGGTCGGAAGATATCGGCTGTAAAATGGTAATAGGTTGCACCAATATATCGAGTAATCCAACGCTTCCGTCTTCAAAAAAATAGTGGTCAATTTCATAAACTTCTTCCGTAATGAATTCAGGAACAAAATCCGTCGGTTCGTCATAACAAATTTCACGGGGTTCATATCCTTCCAAATCACCGCTTTGAGAAATTCTGTTTAGAACCCTGTCGTTGAAACCGTCTTGTCCTTTCAATGCAGACCAGAAAACAATATCGTTATTGGTAGCTATAGTCGTGCCGTAAAAAGAGACTTCTTGTCCGCTGTAGCCCTTTCCCCAAATGATTTCTCCATCATCATTTAATTTGTAAATTTGGTTGAAAGAATTTTGAAATTCGTTTGCAATAAGATAAATATCGTCGTTGCTGTTTATTAGAACACTTGAAGAAAATTTTTTATAAGGATTGATGTCAATTTTTTTTGACCAAATTACTTCTCCTGCAGTATTCATTCTTAAAATCCCAACATCACCCTGTGGAAAATCATTCTCTTCTGTACCGAGTCGTTGTATCAATAAATCTCCGTTTGAAAATGTATCCGAAAGTAAATATTCCTTGTCGGGGAATACTATTTGATGAGTTACTGAAAATGACTCTATATCGAAATAAACGAGTCTTGAAGATGCAAAAGCAGGTATTTGAGGATGATTTATAGTGAGATTTATTATCAGCTTTCCGTCCACCTCTTTGAGTAGCAACATATTTGATTCAAACATTCCTGAAGAACTTTCATCGACTTTTATATTATTTTCGGCTATTATTCCTCCTGATTCCGAGTCCAATTCTGCTATTTTTATACTGCCTAAAGTTCCGCCGTAGGTCAGCAAAACGGCGAATACCTTCCCGGACGAATCCGAATGAATTCGAGCTACGTTACTACCGGCTACCGAACTCCCGATGTTTAATCGTTTTGACCATATAAAGTCATAATTTTCCGACATTTTAACGACACTCGTGTAGGTTCCTTCGTTACTGTTTCCGTAAAGAATAAAGTAAATGTTTCCTTCGACATCTTCTTCTGCATCTGCTATAAAATCCAAACTTCCGGATTGATTAAAAGAAAAACAATTGTGAGAAAGTCCGTCATTGCTACTAATGCAAAAGATAGAAAAAGTTGACTTAATTCCGGTAGATAATATTTCTCCCGTCGATAATTCCTCTGTATCGAGAAAATATACATTTGTATTTCCGTTTTCGTTAAAATCAAGTCCGGATTGAAATGTTGTTTGTGAATTACAAATAACACCGATAAAACAAATAAAATAAAATAAAATAAATATTCTCATACGCATATATTGTTCAGTAGTAACAAAAAAAAAGGTACGATGCAACCATGTTGCATCGTACCTTTTTGAGGTAAATCAGAAACTGGCAGGAAAGCCATTAGCTATACACGAACCTATTTCTCCGGAAATATTATTGTCTGTATCAATTATTAGTTGAGCAGGAGGTACAGGTGCGTCACCAAGATAAGAGTAGAGGTGTCTTGTATCTCCGTTGGGAATATCACCGTTACATCTGACATTCGCGTCAATACCTATTGAGTCAAGAGTGTAAGATTGATTGATGACTGTTCCTATTGTTACCAATTCATAATCAGAATTACGTTTGGTAGTAAAGGGGACAGATAGTGTAACATCAGGTGTGTCGTACGTGTGAGTAGCGGCCGCTCCGCCGATTAGAATGGCTTGACTATTATTATTTTCATCCATGTATTCAAACCGGATGGAAAAGTCGTGCCCCGGTTCGCTGTCTGTTGTATTTGAATTTAATCTAAAAGTACAATAACATACTTCAGGAGTTAAAACGGTGTCGGGGGCGGCACGAGAGAAAGCAGATGTGGACAGATTTTCTCTTAACTGCTCCTTCTCACAAGAAGAAAAGCCAAAGGTCAGGCAAGCAAGCAAGCAAGCAAGCAAGCATAATTTAAAATTTTTCATAGAAAAATCGGCTTTAGTAAAAAATTAAAAAACGTCGGAAATTGAATCCGATATATTTTCTATGTTCGGGAGGATTGTCTTTGCAACGTAAGCTGTTTGTTGCTTGTTCGGTTTGTTTAAAATAAATCTGAAATAAAGGTTGGGTGTTTCCTTAATTTCATAATGCAAAGGTAGTAAATAAAAATATACGAATCCGAAATCTCGGACGACCGGTAGAGTTGAGCGTATGACCGGTAGCTTTTAGATGATAATCGGTAATTTTGCCTTGTTGAAATCCTGTTTCCTTTCCGGTCGTTTGGTCTTTTCGGTTTATGATTCTGATTGTAAGTTTATTTTTATTTTTATTTCGTATTTGCACCGTTCAATTATTTTTTCTTTTATTTACGAAAAATGTAAAAAGGAGACACAACGGAAGTTCCGTAATTTGTCTTACCTTACCTGCTTGATGTCAAGCCGATTTTTTCAATTTTAAACCCGCTCTTTTCATCTTTTCCACCGTTTGCCGTGTTCTGATACTCGTAAAATCCTTCAACTCAAACCAATCACAAAACATATCGTCTAAAAACTACAAAATGAGCAACACCACGCGCCGACCCGCGCCTGCGGAAATACCGCCCTTTTACCAAAACTACGTCGCACAAGTCACGGGCGACAACATCGAAGACATTTTGGATGCCGCCCGTAAAGAATCCACGGCATTTTTTGAACTGATACCCGCCGAAAAACACGACTACCGCTACGCACCCGATAAGTGGACGATTAAAGAAGTCTTACAGCACATCATCGACTCCGAACGGGTTTTTGCTTACCGCATCTTGCGTATTGCGCGCGGAGATAAGACGCCGCTGCCGGGCTTCGACCAAAATGTCTTCGCACAACACGCCGAGGCGGACAAGCGTTCTTTTTACTCCCTGATTGCCGAGTATCGCTCCGTGCGCGAGGCGACTCTGCTGATGCTGCGCTACCTTTCGCCCGAGGCTTGGGAGCGCAAAGGCACGGCGAGCGGCGCGGAGTTTTCGCCGCTGACGATTGCCTACATTACCGCCGGACACGAGGCGCATCACTTGCGGATTATTGCCGAAAGATACCTTTGAGGTGTTTGGGCGTTTAGTTGTTTAGGCGTTTAGCCTGTTACGCCGGATGATTGATTGCGGCGGAAGACAATTTGGATATTTTGCATATTTTTTCGGAAGAAGGTACGAGGTACTTGTATTTTGCAAAATCCGGAAGATTAACGAAATGTTTCGGGTTGTTTTTGAGAGAAGTACCCCGTACCTTGTGCACATAAAAGCTAAAAATTTTCCTGACCATGAAGATGACACAACGCCTCAACGAGAGCCTGCGCTTTTCGATTTCCTTTGTGATATTGCTGTGGGTAATTCACATTTTTCAATTCATCACGACGATTGATTTGGGCTTTTTGGGCGTGCGCCCGCATACGACTTTCGGGCTGCGCGGCATTCTGTTTGCGCCTTTGATTCACGACAACGACGGCTTCACGCATTTGATTTCCAACTCCGCGCCGCTGTTGGTTTTAATGACTTTGATTAAGCTGTTTTACCGGCGGGTAGCGGTGCGTTCTTTCGTGATGATTTACATTTTGACGGGTCTGGCGGTGTGGCTTTTTGCCCGTCCGGTCTATCACATCGGCGCGTCGGGCGTGGTGTACGGTTTGGTCAGTTTTGTGTTTTGGTCGGGCATTTTTCGCAGGAATATCAAGTCGGTCGTCTTGGCATTGATTGTCACCTTTTTATACAGCGGATTCATTTGGGGCGTGCTGCCGTATCAGGAGGGCATTTCGTGGGAAAGTCACCTTTTCGGCGGCATTGCGGGCATTTTTACGGCCTATTGGTACAAAGAAGAAATCGAAGCCGACGAAGCCCCGAAGCCGCCGCCGTCGTGGGAATTGGAAAAAGAAGACCCGCTCGCACAGCCTTTCTTTTTGGAGCGTGATACTTTTGATTTGACGAAAGAAGAACGCAAAAGAGCGGAAGAAGAACGCCGACGCGGCGGAGACGAGGACAGTTGGGTGCGTACGAACAGTTGGGATTAAAGTGGTTGGTAGGTGGTGGGTGTTGGGGGGCTTTCAATTTTTGTATTGCCGGTTGGTTAAATTGAATTTTATCTGTTTCTCTTGAGATTTTTACCTGGAAATAAAATTTGTAGTTCCTTTTCTCAAAAACTTTTGCGGTAGGCTCACCGTTGAATATCGAGAGGAGGAAAAGTAATGAGCAGGAGAGAAAAAATAAGCGAGCAAACTGCTTTTTAAAAAAAAATAACAATCTTTGCGGTAATCGAAAAATCAAGCAAAACGCGGTGACCTCCCACCAACTATCAACCACCAACCATCAACTAACACTTATGTCTTTAGTCGAAATGAAAGTCCCCGTCATCGGGGAGTCCGTCAACGAAGTAACCTTATCGCAGTGGCTCAAAGAAGAGGGCGATTACGTGGAATTGGACGAACCCATCTGTGAGTTCGAGTCCGATAAAGCGACCCTCGAATTTCCCGCCGAAGCGGCGGGCGTGCTCAAATATGTAGCCGCGGAAGGCGATGATTTGGAAATCGGTGCTTTGGTGGCGACCATCGACACGAGTGCCGCAGCCCCCGACGGCGGCGGTGATAAAAAAGCGGACAGCGCACCCGTACCGGAGGCGGACGATACCCCGACGGGGCCGCCCGAGCCGGAAGGCAATGCAGCCGGACATCCTTCGCCCGCTGCCGCAAAAATCATGCGCGAGAAAAATCTGGAAGAAGTAAAAGGAACGGGTCGCGGCGGTCGCATCACCAAAGAAGATGCGATGCGAGCCGAGGCAAAATCCGCACCGGCCGCTCCGGCACAGGCACCGCCCGCCGAGAAGAAAGCCGAGCAGCCCGCCGCCCCGGTGTACACGCCGCGCACGGATTTCAGTCGCGATACTTCGCGTAAGAAAATGAGTCGGATGCGTCGCACGATTGCCGACCGCTTGGTGAGTGCGAAGAACGAAGCGGCGATGCTCACGACCTTCAACGAGGTGGATATGTCCGCGATTTTCGCGCTGCGCAAGAAGTATCAGGAGCGTTTTGTGGAGAAGTACGGCATCAAGTTGGGCTTCATGTCTTTGTTTGCCAAAGCCTGCGCAAAGGTGTTGTTGGAAATGCCGGATGTCAACGCGATTATCGACGACAAAGAATTGATTTACCACGACTACGCGGATATTTCGATTGCGATTTCTACGCCGAACGGCTTGGTCGTACCGCCCGTCAAAAACGTGGAAAGTCTCAGCTTTGCGGAAGTAGAGCAAGCCATCAAAGCCCTCGCGGTCAAGGCACGCAACGGTAATCTGACGCTCGAAGAAATGAGCGGCGGTACCTTTACCATTACCAACGGCGGTATTTTCGGCTCGATGATGAGTACGCCGATTTTGAACAAACCTCAGTCCGCTATTTTAGGCATGCACACCATACAGCAACGCCCCGTGGCGGTGGACGGCGAGGTGAAAATTCGCCCGATGATGTACCTGGCTTTGTCTTACGACCACCGCGTCATCGACGGCAGCACTTCGGTTACTTTCTTGGTGAAAGTGAAGCAACTGCTGGAAGACCCGACGACTTTGTTGTTGGATTTGTAAAACCGGATAAACGGAATTAAAAAAGCGCAGACAGTCGAGTGATTGTCTGCGCTTTTTGCGTTTTCGGATTGACAAATGACATTTAAAAAGTTGTCGCAAGTGCAAGGCACTTTTGAAAGTGCCCCGCACTCGCTGCCGGTGTGACAAGTACTTTCCGAGTGCCTCGTACTTTCTGCCGTCTCATGAACGTCATTTTATAACCCGATTAAGTATTAGTGATGTAATTTCAATTCGCTACATCGCAATACTCCGAACCCGGCGGCACGCTCACCTCATCGTCTCGCAGCCCGAAACGCAGACAATATTCTTGCAAAAAAGTAGCGGGAAAGCGGACGAAATCATTTTCGTTGTTATTGATGTCGCGTCGCTCGCCGTTGACCAAAACGTACAGACCGTCGATGCGCTCGATTTGCGCTTCGGACAGCACGGAATAGTCGCGCTCAAAAGTCACGCGCACCTGAAAATCCTGCGGAATGTAAGTGAAACTCGTGACCGTGATAAAGTCGTAGGTTTCTGCGGTTTCGAAGTAGTTGCTCGGCAATGCCTCGTCGTAGTCTTCGCTGCAAGCGGAAAAGAGAACGAGGAGCAGTAAAATCGGAAGAATATTTTTCATTTTGTGAGATTTGTTTTTTCGTGACCGACAAAAATCCGAAAATACTCAAAAAGTGACTTTGAGTCACCCTGTGAGTATTTTCGGATTTTACCTTGTCTTGATTTTTTGACTGATTAAAATTGAAAAACAACACCGTTTATGCACGGCACGATACGGTATTTTTTTCGGTCGATATTTTGAAAAACGAAAGGATTGGTACCGTTGTAAACGGGCTTTTCGCGGACTTTGTCCTTGTCTTTGCGCAGGTACAGATAGGTCATTGCCCAAGCGGCGGCGGCCGTTCCCGTCAGGATGTAGCCGAAGTTGTTGCGATTTTTATATTCGTCCAATTCGAGTTGATAATTGGCGCGGGCGGCTTCTAATTCTTCGGTTGTCAAAGCACTTTCGTACTTGCCTTTCAGGCGGTCGAGTTGCTCGATTTTCTCGTCGTTGCGGCTGTTGGAAGCCAAAAATGCACCGCCCGCCGCTGCCGTCAGCAATGCGGAGCCGCCGACCATGATGTTGTTACGCAGGCGAATGCGGTTGTAAGTCGCGAGGTTTTCGCGGTAGAGTTGAAATTCGGGCTTCAGTCTTTGCAATCTGACGTTAACGGTATTAACGGCGTCGGCGGAGACTTCGGTCGTAAATTCGTGGATTTCAAAACCCTCCGTCCACGCTTCGACTTTCGCGGTGCCGACGGGAACCTGCACGATGTAGGGTTGGTCTTCTTTGGCGAGATTGACGACTTGTGCGTCATTGATTTTGATAACGACCTCGTTGGGTGCGTAATTGATAATCAGGGGTAAGGTTTCTTGTGCCGCTGCGGAAAAAGCGAAGAGCAGCAACAAGGAAAAAAGAGTAAATACCTGCATGAAAAAGTTAGTTTTTACGGAAGTGATGAAATGTAAAACCTAAAGGTAAAAATAACTTTCGGCGCGGCAAATTATCCTAACAAATCTTTCCCTTTCATCTCCAAGTTAAAAGCCGAAAACACCAAAGTATCCGTAGGCTTATACACTTTTCTCTCTCGATAAATCTTTCCGTCGGTATTTCGGTACACCTCGATTTTTTCTTTTTCCGCATCGACAATCCAATATTCCGGAATGCCGGCGGCGGCGTACATCGGTGCTTTTACTTTGCGGTCACAGGCGAGGGTGGAGTAAGAAACTTCAATGACCAAATAAATATCCGCCGGAGTCGGATTACTTTCTGTATAAAAATCTTCGCGGTAGCGCGCTACGGTGAGGTCGGGTTCCGGTTCGGAATTGAGATGTTCGAGGGTTATCGAATTTTTTACGGTGACGACTGCGCTGCCTTTTGGGAGATGGTCGAGTAAGAGATAATTAATACGGTTGACGCGACCGTTGTGCGTACATTTTTTCCGATTTGCCGTCAAAAGTTCTCCGTTAATCAGTTCCGTTCCGTTCCTTTCTTTTCTTCGATAATGCCGGCGGAGAGCATTTCGTGAAAATCGGGAACGGTGAAAGTTTTTCTTTGTGGCGGCATAATCTGATTTTAAATTTATCACAGACAAAAATAAAGGTTTTCGGACAAACAGTTCAATTCCTCAATTCCTTCCTTTTGAACGCCAAAAAATGCCTAATTTTGCACCCGCAAATGGAAAACCTTTAAAACAGCAAAACGATGAAATTATTAGCAGGAAAAACGGCCATCGTTACCGGCGGCTCACGCGGTATCGGCGCGGCTATCGTCCGTAAATTTGCCGAACACGGCGCAAACGTAGCATTCACTTACCTTTCGAGTGAAGAAAAAGCCAAGGCAATCGAAGCGGAACTGCAAGGGATGGGCGTAGAAGCCAAAGCCTACCGCAGCAACGCCGCCGTATTTGCGGAAGCCGAGCAACTGATAAAAGACGTGACGGCTGACTTCGGCAAGTTTCAAATCGTAGTCAACAACGCCGGCATCACCAAAGATAATTTGATGCTGCGCATGACCGAAGAAATGTGGGATAAAGTCATCGAAGTCAACCTCAAATCCGTTTTCAATCTCACCAAACACGCCCTGCGCCCGATGTTGCGCACCGGCGGTTCGATTATCAATATGAGTTCGGTAGTCGGTGATTTCGGAAATGCGGGGCAAGCCAACTACGCGGCTTCCAAAGCGGGCATTTTCGGTTTTACCAAATCCATCGCCAAAGAAGTCGGCTCGCGCAGCATTCGCTGCAACGCCGTCGCACCGGGCTTCATTGCCACGGAAATGACGGACGAACTCGACGAAAAAGTCAAAGACAGCTTCCTCGCCGGCATCCCGATGAAACGGTGGGGCAAAGCCGAAGAGGTCGCCGACACCTGCGTTTGGTTGGCATCGGATATGTCGGCTTACGTGTCCGGGCAGACAATTAGTGTGTGCGGAGCGTTGAACTGTTAGGGGTATCGTTGCCGGTTGTCAGTTGCCGGTTGCCCGTGGGCTTTCGCTTTAAGGGAATGTTTCAAAGCAGAGAAAAGTCATAATGAAGACCCTCCGACTCTTTACGACTTCGATAGCTACCGGCGTCGTGAAGGTTAGGGGGCTGAGACGCAAATCAAAAAAATCCTCTAATCCTGTCAAAAAAAAAACACCTATGCCCGACAGAACGACCGCACCCGAAATTCGGGAAATTTCCGACCTCAAACTGCCCCTGCCGACGGTACACACCCTCGACAACGGCATCCCCGTGTACGAGACGCGGATGGGAACGCAGGAGATTTTGAAATTGGAAATTCTTTTTTACGCCGGTCGTCCCGCCGAAGTTAAAATGCTGACCGCCCGCGCTACCGCCTCCTTGCTGCGCGAAGGCACGGAAAATTATACCTCGGCGGACATTGCCGAGCAGGTCGATTTTTACGGCGGCACGCTCAGCACCCCCGTCAATCTCGACGCCTCGAATGTGGTGCTGTACAGCCTCACCAAGCATTTTGAAAAACTGCTGGCGATTGTCTCCGAAATGGTCACGAAACCCGTTTTTCCCGCAGAAGAACTAACGGCATTCGGCGAGCGCAATATTCAGCGTTTGTCCGTGGACTTGATGCGGACGGACGTGGTGGCTTACCGCAAAATTACCGAATTGATTTACGGCGCGACGCACCCTTACGGCTACAACAGCTCGGAGGAGGCGTACCGCGCACTGACCCGTGAGGATTTGGTAGAGCACTTCGAGCGCAACTACCACGCGGGCAACTGCAAAATTTTTATCAGCGGCAAAATCACGTCCGCGCACATCGACCTGCTGAACGAATATTTGGGGAAAACCATCCCCGCCGGCGAGGCTGACCCGCCGGTTTTTGCGCAGTATCTGCCGCCGCCGCAGCGGGTGCGCATTCCCCATCCGGAGTCGATACAGACAGCGATTCGGATAGGTCGCCGACTCTTCAATCGGAGTCACCCGGATTACAGCGGCATGTTTGTGCTGAACACGGTGCTCGGCGGTTACTTCGGCTCGCGCCTGATGACGAATATTCGGGAAGAAAAGGGCTACACTTACAACATTTTTTCGTCGCACGACCCGATGATGTACGACGGCTATTTTTATATCGGCACGGAGGTCAGCAATGATTTGACAGATAAAACGCGCACGGAAATTTATAAAGAACTGGAGCGCATCCGCACGGAATTGATTGACGATGAAGAGCTGAATATGACCAAAAATTATCTTTTGGGAAACATGCTGACCCTCATCGACGGGCCGTTTAACGTGGCGGATGTGGTGAAAACCTACATTGCCGAGGATTTGCCTGTCAGTAAATTTGCGGAGCTGGTCACAACCATAAAAGAGATAACGGCGGAAGAATTACGGGATTTAGCCGTTAAATATTTTAAAAAAGAGGATATGTGGGAGGTGATTGTGTGACTTTGTAGCTGATTTTTTCGTATTAGAGGAGAGAGGAGAGAGGAGAGAGGAGAGAGGAGAGAGGAGAGAGGAGAGAGGAGAGAACGTCAATTTTTTGTTTGTAGAGAGTGATTTTAAATGCAAAAATTTATTCGCCATAACTTTGTTAATACTTTGCTTTCGGGCTTACTGCTGCTCGGATTTACTCTGGTGATTTTTTCTCCGGAGTTGATGTTTTTTAAGTGGATAGCGACTTACGTGGTGCACATTATGTTTTTTTATCTGTTTTTGGGTCTGTTATTTTTGTGGCTGGGACAAAAACGTTTGATGTTTTTTTCGCTGTTGGGTACGGCTTGTCTGGCGGTTTTTTTAAAGACCATGACCAATACTTCCATGAAACCGGCGGTCAAAAACGAATCTTTCCCCTCGGTAAAAGTCGCGCATTTTAACGTCAATAATTCTAACGAAAATTTTCTTTCCACCATTCAGATTATCGACTCGGTCAAGGCGGATTTGATTTCCGTTCACGAAATTACGCCGCTGTGGGATTCCTTGTTGATGGAAAATTTGTCCGACACCTACCCTTATCATTTTGCTTATCCCGATTTGGGGCTGTTCGGCATGGCGATTTTTTCCAAACTGCCCCTCGCCGACGTCGATACGATTCGCTACAAGGAAATACCGAATGTAATCGGGGCGATTGCTTTGGACGAAAACACAAAACTCAATTTTATCAGTTCGCACACGCTGCCCTCGCTCAATTACAGCTACTACGAACGCTTGAAAGAACACCTCGCCGTCATTGCCCGCTACGTCAACAAAACAGACGAACCGATTTTGGCTTTGGGCGATTATCACACCGTGCCGTGGAGTAATGAGATTGCCGAATTTCGGAACAAAACCGGGCTTCTGGACAGTCGGCGCGGTTTCACACCTACCTTTCCGCACGGTGTTTCCACCGTTTTTGAAGTGCCCGTTGACCACATTTTTTACTCCGACGACTTGGAGTGCCTGAGTTTTTCTACGGTCAGCAGCATTTACACCAATCACTTGGGCATACAGGGCACTTTTCAGTTAAAACCAAAGAAATATGAAGATGCTGCGACAGCGGATTAAAAGTTTCGGTTTTGCTTTTCGAGGAATATTCGACCTGTTTCGCACGGAAACGAACGCCCGCATTCACGCGGCGGCGGCGGTTTTTACGACGGCGGCAGGGTTTTATTTCTCTATCTCCGTGACCGAGTGGTGTTTGTGCGTTTTTGCGATAAGTTCCGTTTTGGCGGCAGAGGCAATGAATACCGGATTGGAACACCTCACCGATTTGGTTTCGCCCGAATATCACGTATTGGCGGGCAAAGCGAAAGATGCGGCGGCGGCGGCGGTTTTGCTGACGGCGGCGGGCGCGGCAATTGTCGGGGTGTTGATTTTTTTGCCTAAAATCTTGTTAATCTTCACGTAACATCCGACCGACATCCGGCGTTATTTTGTTTTCGGCACATATATTACAGGTAAAAGAGTGCAGAGTGTCTTGCCAAAGTGAAATGCTTTTCGATGTGCTTTCTAAGTTTTAAATTTAACCGTTCTCTATGAAAAATAACAAACTCTCCCTCCGCGTTCTCGCCCTCGCCGCTGTCCTTTTTTTCGGGATGGCGACGACCCTGAAAACCGACCACGGCAAGTTTTTCGAGATTTCTAAAAATATCGAAATCTTCACTAATTTGTACAAAGAAATCAACACTTCTTACGTGGACGATCTCGACCCCGGGCAGTTGATGCGCACGGGTATCGACGCGATGCTGGAGTCTTTAGACCCTTATACCAACTACATCAGCGAGTCGGAAATCGAGGGCTATCGCTACATTACCGAAGGAAAATATAACGGTATCGGCGCGGTGTTTAACATGGTGGATGACTACGTGACCGTCACGCAACTTTACGCCGACTCGCCGGCGGCAAAAGCCGATCTGAAACCCGGCGACCGCGTGCTTGCCGTGGACGGAAAATCGGCGGCAGGGAAAAAAGAAGAAGAAGTGCGCGAAATTTTGAAAGGCTATCCCGGTACGGAAGTCTTGCTGACCATTGAACGCCCGGGCAGCAGCAAAGAGCTGAAAATCAATATAGTACGCGACCAAGTAAACGTAGAAAACGTGCCTTATTCAGGCTTCGTGCGCGACGATATCGGCTACGCGGCACTGACGACTTTTACGCGCGAGGCGGGCAAAAATGTGGCGGATGCGCTGAAAGATTTGCAGAAGCAAAATCCGAATTTGAAGGGTTTTGTCTTTGATTTGCGCGGCAACGGCGGTGGTCTTTTGACCGAAGCGGTGAATGTTTCCAACGTTTTTATTCCGAAAGGAGAGTTAGTCGTGACGACAAAAGGCAAGGTGAAAGATTGGGACAGAAGTTTTAAAACGCTGAACAAACCGGTGGACGAAGAAATTCCGGTCGTGGTTTTAATTAACAAAAACTCGGCGTCCGCTTCGGAAATCGTGAGCGGTGTTTTGCAGGATTATGACCGGGCGGTGCTGTTGGGGCAGGGTTCTTACGGTAAGGGTTTGGTGCAAAATACACGCGATATCGGTTACAACTCGAAAGTGAAAATGACCACGGCGAAGTACTATATTCCTTCGGGTCGCTGCATACAAAGCGTAGAATACGAAGACGGCGAACCGGTCGATATTGCCGATGAAAAGCGCGCGAAATTTACGACCCGCGCCGGTCGTACCGTACTCGACGGCGGCGGTGTGCGCCCGGATGTGGTCATCGACAAAGACGGCAACAGTGAAATATTGACGACTTTGCGCGATAAATATGTGGTTTTCAATTACGTCACCGAGTTTACGGCGGGCAAAGACACTTTGCAAATTCCGCAGGATTTTAAATTTTCTCAGTGGAATGATTTTGTCAATTATTTGAAAAAGAATAACTTTGACTACGATACGAAAAGTGAAAAACTGCTGGCGGATTTGAAAAAACGGGCGGAGGAAGACGGCTATTTGGCGGCGGCGGAAATCGACGTTTTGGAGAATAAAGTCATCGAAGCCAAGAAAAGTGATTTGGAAAAACATAAAAAAGAAATTATCGACATGATTGAAAAAGAGGTGGTCGGCAGATTTTATTTTCAGCGCGGACAGGTCAAAATGTCTCTGCGCAACGATGAAGAAATCGACGCAGCCGTAAACATTTTAAACGATGCGGCGCGATACAAAGAAATACTGTCAAAGCAGTAGAAGAATATCTCAAAACACTCCAAAAAGAAGGCGGTATCGAGGAAATCTCGGTATCGCTTTTCTTTTTTATTTAGAAAATAAAAGCAGGCTTAAGTAGGTGACGGTATTTATTTCGGTAAATTTAAGGACAAGATTTTTTCGTATATTTTCTTCAAAAAATCAGTGCATAGCCGTAGCTACGGACTTATTTTTTGGAGGAAATAGGCGGAAAAAGATGTTTTTAAATTACCGAAATAAATGTTGTCACCTACTTAACTGTTTGTAAATCAGATTACTGCGTGTCGGCGAAGAAAAATTGCAAAAGGAAATCACAATTTATTTTAAAGTTTCTTAAAAAAATGTGTGCAATTCCGGACAAAGCTGCGTCTTAACCGTGATGCCCTAAAAAAGGGCGTCTCAATAACCCTCGATTCATATAAATTTTCGCTTTCGATAACCCCGAAGCCTAATCCCAAAAACTCATTTCACACGCACACTATACAATTTTTTTTGGCTCAATAACCTCTTTTGTATTTAAACATTACTGTGTAAATCTCCGAACTTAAAATTAACTCCGCCGAATGAGAAGAATTTGGCTTTTGTTAAAATCATTCTCGACCTATGTAAAACTCCTATCCAAAGTCTGTCCTCCGGGACAGACTTTGTTTTTTGCCTAAAATGCTCTTTTTGCCGAACGAAAAATCGCTTGGTCTGTTTTCAACGGGAACAGTAAAAAAAATCATTCGTATCGCACGGATACAATAAAAAACTTACCAAAAAATGCCGGACGCATTAGACAAAATTAACCACGAAGAAATACAGGCAGCCATCGCAACCGCTGCTTACGACAAGGATTACGAAGTTGTTTTTCATACCGAAAAGGGTGACATCAACTTAGAAGTGTACGCGACCAAAACACCGAAAACCGCCAAAAACTTTGAAGAACTCATCAAAGCGGGCTACTATGACGGTTTGAATTTTCACCGCGTCATTCCCGATTTTATGATACAGGGCGGCTGCCCCCTCGGGCGCGGCAACGGCGGACCCGGCTATCAGTTTGAAGATGAATTTCACCCTGACCTCAAGCACGACGCGGGCGGTATTCTCAGCATGGCAAATGCCGGAAAAAACACCAACGGCTCGCAGTTTTTTATCACGCACACGGCGACTCCGTGGCTCGACGGTAATCATACCGTTTTCGGAAAAATCAAAGGCGAAAAAGATATGGAAACCGTGAATGATATTCGCGGCGGCGATAAAATTTTGAGTGCGGAGATTAAATAGCATTTGAAGTCAAAGAAAAAAACGGAAGTGAGATTAGGTTCTTACTTCCGTTTTTTTTTTTCATTTTTTGCCTCTTTGAATCCTGACCGTAAAACAACTTTTCTCCCGTTGAAAATTCTTACCTTTGCGGCGTTTTTCAAAATGAACCCGATAACAAGAATTTTTCAAATCAAAATTTTATGGCACACGACCTTATCATTATCGGCAGCGGACCCGGCGGCTACGTTGCAGCAATTCGCGCTTCTCAATTAGGAATGAAAGTCGCAATCGTAGAACGTGAAAACCTCGGCGGTATTTGCTTGAATTGGGGCTGCATTCCGACCAAAGCATTGCTCAAATCCGCACAGGTTTTTGAATACATCAACCACGCGGAAGACTACGGCATCAAGATTAAAGGTGCGGAAGCGGACTTCGGCGGTATGATAGGTCGCAGTCGCAGTGTCGCCGACGGCATGAGCAAAGGGGTCAATTTTTTGATGCGCAAAAACAAAATCGAAGTCATCGAGGGCAACGGCAAACTCGTGCGTGGCAAAAAAGTCGAAGTCACCGACGCCGACGGCAAAAAGAAAACCTACGAAGCGAAAAACATCATCGTAGCGACCGGCGCGCGTGCGAAAGCACTGCCGAATATGCCGATTGACGAAAAGAAAATTATCGGCTACCGCCAAGCGATGACCTTGCCGACGCAACCAAAGTCGATGGTCGTGGTAGGTGCCGGTGCCATCGGGGTCGAGTTCGCTTATTTTTACGCCTCCATCGGTACGGAAGTTACTATTGTCGAGTACATGGAGCAAGGCTTGGTGCCCCGCGAAGATGCGGACATCAGCAAAGAATTGGGTAAGATTTACAAGAAGAAAGGCATGAAAGTGCTCGGCAACACGAGCGTCGAAAGCGTCGATACCAAAGGTAAAGGCTGCACCGTCAAAGTGAAAAATCGCAAAACCGGTAAAGAAGAAGAAATCAAGTGCGACATCGTGCTTTCTGCCGCCGGCGTAGCACCCAATACCGAAAATATCGGTTTGGAAGAACTCGGCATCGAGACCGACCGCGGACTCATCAAGACCGACGAATACTACCAAACCAACGTCCCCGGCATCTACGCCATCGGTGACGTCACCAAAGGTCAGGCACTCGCCCACGTTGCCAGCGCGGAGGGTATCACCTGCGTCGAAAAAATGGCGGGTCACAACCCCGAACCCATCGACTACGACAACGTACCGGGCTGTACTTACTGCGTGCCCGAAATCGCCTCCGTCGGCTACACCGAAGCGGCGGCCAAAGAAGCGGGCTACGAACTGAAGGTCGGAAAATTCCCCTTCACCGCCAGCGGAAAAGCAAAAGCGGCGGGCGTCCCCGAAGGTTTCGTCAAAGTCATTTTCGATGCTAAATACGGCGAACTCTTGGGCGCACACATGATAGGCGCGAACGTCACGGAAATGATTGCCGAAATCGTCGCCGCGCGTAAACTCGAAACCACCGGTCACGAAATCATCAAAGCCATCCACCCGCACCCGACCATGAGCGAAGCGGTCATGGAAGCAGCGGCGGCGGCTTACGGCGAGGTAATTCATTTGTAAGACGGTGGACGGTTGGACGGCGGCTTTCGCTTTGAGGCTGTTGCTGTGAAAACCAATGCTGTTACAATTCGATAAAAAAACGGAACAAGAGGCGTTTTGCTTTTTGTTCCGTTTTTTCGTGAGGGCGGGCTTATCTTTGTGGAAGAAGTGAAGAAAGAAATCATAGTCAAAAAGATTTTACGAAGTGAAATCAAGTCATAACAAATCATAAAATTCACCCCGACAACTTTACGGGGTCAGGGTCAAAAAAATAATAATCCCACACAGCGAAAATCAAAAAGAATCATCCGCGACTGAAGTCGGGACAGGTAAAATCAGCGTAAAAAGTCATAGCCAAAAAGATTTTACGAAGTAAAATCAAGTCATAACAAATCATAAGATTCATAATAATCAGGTTCAAAAAAACATAATCCCGCACAGCGAAAATCAAAAAGAATCATAAAAATCAGCGTAAAAGAACTATAGCCAAACAAGCAATCATAACCCATCATAATCATCCTAAAAAATCAGGTTCAAAAAAAATTACAGTCACGATATGCAATACTTAGCCAAAACCCTCTTCGGTCTCGAAGACATCCTCGCCGCAGAACTCGCCGCCCTCGGTGCCGCCGACATCACCCCCGGTGCCCGCAGCGTTGCCTTCACCGGAGACAAAAAGCTGATGTATCGCGCCAACTACGAACTGCGCACCGCCATCCGCATTTTGCAGCCGATTTATACTTTCAAAACCAAGCACGAAAACCACTTTTACAAAAAAATGTACGAGTTTGACTGGACGGAATATTTCTCACCCGATCAAACCCTCGCCATCGACGGCGTGACCCAATCGCAGTACATTACCCACTCCAAATACCTCGCCCTCAAAGCCAAAGACAGCATCGTGGACCAATACCGCGCCCGCTTCAACGAGCGACCGAGCATCGACGTACACGACCCGGACATCCGTTTGAACGTCCACATTTCGCGTGATAATTTGTGTACTGTCAGCATCGACACCTCGGGCGACAGTCTGCACAAACGCGGCTACCGCAAAGACACCGTCGAGGCGCCGATTAACGAAATATTGGCGGCGGGATTGGTGCAATTATCGGGCTGGAAAAGAGACTGCGCCTTCGTTGACCCGATGTGCGGCTCGGGTACGATAGCGATTGAAGCGGCGATGTTTGCCAAAAATATGCCGGCGCAAAAGCATCGGAAAATTCCTTTCGGTTTCACCAAGCGCAAAGACTACGACGCGAAACTGTGGGAAATCGTACAAAGCGAAGCCGATGCGAAAATCTCCGATTTTAAGCACGAAATCGTCGGCTCCGACAAAGATTTCGACGCGGTGAGCATCTCGCGTTTTAACGCCGGCTACGCCGAAGTCGATGATGTCGTGACTTTTTCCCGCAAAGATTTTATGATTGCCAAAGCTCCGGCGGAAAGCGGCGTTTTGGTCTTCAATCCGCCCTACGACGAGCGACTCGACATCAAAGATGCCGAAGCCTTTTACAAACAAATCGGTGATGCGTTGAAGAAAAATTGGACGGGTTGGGAAGCGTGGATTATTTCCTCCAACCTCAAAGCCGTCAAGCGTCTCGGGCTGCGCGCTTCCTCCCGCAAGCCATTGTTTAACGGAAAATTGTCTTGTAAATTGGTGCAATTTGAACTGTATCGAGGCAGCCGAAAAGAACCGGCGGAAGGGTAGGGGCGTTTGCCCTAAAAGAGTAAAAAACTGCATTTCAAAAATCAAAAGCAAATAATTTGAATCTGATAGCCAAAGGAATATCCGTCATTTTTCATCCGCTGCTCATGCTGACTTACATGCTGGTCTTGCTGCTGTCGGTCAATCCTTACCTTTTCGGCGTGCCGAGTATCGGCGAGCATAAGTGGTTGGTTGGTATGATGTTTATGTCCACTTTTGCCATTCCGATGCTGGCGGTCTTGATGATGACCTTTTTGGGCTTGGTCAAAGACTTGGAAATGAACGACCGCACGGAGCGCACCGGACCTTACATCGCCGTCGGCATCTTTTATATGTGGATGGCGTTTTATTGCGTCAAGTCGCCGATTATTCCGACCGCTTACGCGGTGCCCGTGGTGGGCACGACGATTGCCCTTTTTACGGCTTTTATTATCAATATTTTTGAAAAAATCAGCATTCACGCGGTGGGCGTCGGCGGACTGACGGGCATGACTTTGATTACCATGTGGCTGTTTAGTTACGATAGTTTTGCCGTGGAAACGGCGCATTTCGGCACTTTACAAATCAGCATGACTTTGGTTTTAATGGCGGTAATTGTCATTGCGGGCTTGGTCGGTACGGCGCGGATGTGGCTCGGGGCGCATACGCCGAAGGAACTGTACGGCGGATATTTGGTGGGGTTTGTGACGCAATTTATCGCACTGCGGTTTTTATTTTGAAAACTTCTCGTCTGTACCTCCCCGGCACTAACGTACCGGGCTGAAGTGCCTCATGCCGTTGGCATTTTTAGGTCGGTGACTAACCCGGAATTTCGTAAATTTGCCCGAC
>JAHDCG010000265.1 GCA_020629965.1 Saprospiraceae bacterium
ATACGAAAAAATCTTGTCCTTAAATTTACCGAAATAAATACCGTCACCTACTTACCAATGATAAATATTATGAAAAAATTTCTTCTTTGCTTTTCATTTTTATTCCTTCTCGGATCTGCGGCGCAAGCACAAAACGGTCCCGACGAAGACCAACTCGGCGCGTGGTACATGGCCTTTTTTAACGCCGATTTTAAAAACACGAAATTCGGTATTCAGGGAGATTACCAGTTTCGCTTTTGGGATTTCGGCAGCGACTTAGAGCAGATATTGCTGCGTACCGGCGTCACTTATCGCCCCGACAATATGAACGCGCTTTTTACCTTAGGTTATGCCAACATTACGACCGGCACTTTCGGAGACAGCGATGAGACGACGGGCGAAAATCGGATTTATCAAGAGGCGCTGTTGCCGCACCGATTGAGTGACCGCATTCGACTGACGCACCGTTTTCGCTACGAGCAGCGTTTTGTCGATAATCAGGATTTTCGGACGCGCTACCGCTATAATCTTTTTATGAATATTCTGCTGAATGCTACCGAAATGCAAAAAAACACGGTGTACATTGCTTTGTACAACGAGATTTTTATTAACGGTCAGCGCGATGTAAATGTCGCCGACGGCGAACCTCGTCGCGTTCAATTCTTCGACCGCAATCGTACTTACACCGGCTTGGGCTACGGCATCACGGATAAGCTGCGGGTACAGGTCGGCTGGATGAAACAGACCACGGTAAATTGGGCGAAAGGACAAGCGCAGTTGAGTCTGCATAAGAACTTTTAGATATTGTTGAACTGTTGAATCGTTGAATCGTTGAGCGCGTACATTACGGGAGAATGCGGTTTCAACGATTCAACGCCTCAACAATTCAACAATTCAACAAAATTTACATTTTCACCACCTTCCCACCGTAAATTTCCCTTTTAAAAGGAATATCAATCAGATAAAAATACACGCCGCGTTGTAAATTGCGCAGGTCGAATTGTGCCGTATTTACCCCGTTTTGCGCGGCGATGACGGTAGAATTGTTCACCTCTCTTCCCCGTCCGTCAAACAGGCGCAAAGTGACTTTCGTGCCGGCATTGACATAAAATTCCGCTTCCGCAAAATCGGCAGCAAGCGTCGGCGTCACACGCGGCGCAAAAAACTCGGAAGGGACATATTCATTTTCGTTCAACTTCGGAATATTCACGTCGAGCCAAGCCACTCTGTCCGTCAGCCAACCGCATAAGTAATCGACCTCCTGCCGCCAAGTCTCTCCGACAAAATTATTCGGCCACACGTACTCACCGAGTGCCTCGGGGTAGCGTTGGTAGTTGCGCCCCGCCGCCTCTTCGATGTGTCCGGCGAGCGAGTCACACATAAACATCATACGCTCGTCGGAAAAAACGCCGCTGCGCAGTTCACTCCATCGATTGTTCAAATCTTCGGTAAATTGCTTGTCTTCCGTAAATCTTTGCCACCAAAAAGGCACCAACCAAAAGTCTCCGGGGCACAGATTATTAAAATCAAAAGCCCAATCCGTCACCTCGCCGCCGTTGCAATAATTCGCATTGCCGAAACCCAAATTATAATCCCAAACCGGTCCGATTTTCAGGCGCGGGTCATTGCTGTCTTTGTCTTTGTACAGATAGGTGCTGATGCGATAGCCGTCCACGTTGCGGGCTAACTCATTGATAATCAAGTAGTCGATAAAAGTCTCGGTGTCCCAGTAGCGGCGATAGCCGTTTTCCGCATCCGCAAAATCATCCTCGGCGAGCGCGTCCTCGGCGGTGTGCAGAAAGTCGGTGAGGTAGTCGATTTGCTCGGGTCGGATGGCTTCCGTGTCAGGCGTTTGGTAGTAAAAACGGATAAACTGCTCGTCGTCGGCAGCGGGCGGCGGGTAGTTTGAAGTCACGCCCTCCTCCCCTTCTCTCGCTTTGTCGATTTTAAAAATATAGCCGCCCGTCAGTTCGTCGCCTTCCGTATCTGCGGGCAGCAGCGTGGCAATATCGACGCGATTTTGGTCGCGTTTTATTTTTTCGGTAAAAAGGTAAACGCCTCCATACTCCTCATTCAGCACCAGTTCGACCATGCGGGTGCGCGGCGCGTAGGGCATAATTTGCTCGGCGAGTTTGTACGCCAAGGCATTGCGCAGCAGGGATTTATCGCTGTACGGATTGTGCAGCACCCAATCGTTTTCGGCGGGCAGACTGAGCAGCGAGACGTTGTTATTGCTGCCGTCGGCGTTGCGCGTTTCGATGCCGTAGGGCTTTTTCGGAAAAAACTGCGAGGTCTGTCCGCGCAGTTCGATACCGATGCGGCCGTCGTAATCATTGAAGGGGTCACTGAGGCGATTGACTGCGCCCGCGCCGTTGTCGATGATACCGAGGTGTGCGGTAATTTTCGGCTCGTCGGGAATGCCGGCGTTTTCGGTGTCGATGACGAGAATCGGGAGGTTAGATTGGGTGAAATTTTGGGCGAAGAGAAAGAAAGGAACGACAGTGAAGAAAAGAAGCAGTAGTTTATTTTGCATGGCGGCGCTTTTTTTTT
>JAHDCG010000016.1:0-66907 GCA_020629965.1 Saprospiraceae bacterium
TGCCCGTTTCACCGCATTCATCGGTGAAGTTTGCCGCGTCGTAGTTGCTGCTGAAGGTTACGCTGCCGCAATCATCGCTTGCAGTTGCGCCGCCGTTATTAGATAACCAAGCGTCTAATGCTGCTTGTTGGTCGCCGTCGCATTCTACCCTTGCGTTTGCTGCTTCCGTGTCGAAAGTCGGTGCTTCGGTGTCAACGATGATGAAGGTTGCGGTCGTGCTTACAGAGTTTCCGCAGTCATCGCTGACCGTGAAGGTTACGCTTGCAAAACCGGTTGCGCCGCATTCGTCAGTCAGACTCGTAAAGTCATTTTCCCAAGTCAAATCAGAGTCACAGGCATCGGTAGCGGTCGCGCCGCCGTTGCTTGCCAACCATGCTTCGAGTTCAGCTTCGTTGCCGCCGCCGTCGCATTCTACCGTGAGGTCGCTTGCGCTCGCAACGATTTCGGGAGCGATGTCGTCTTCAATGGTAAAGGTCGCGGTAGTGCTGACTGCATTATCGCAGTCATCCGTTGCGGTGAAGGTAACGGTAACGCTGCCCGCTTCGCCGCAGTCGGTGATGAAGTTATTTGCGTCATAATCGTTCGACCAATCAAGGTCATTGTCACACGCGTCGGTTGCTATTGCGCCGCCGTTACCGTTGAGCCAATTATTTAAGGCTTCGGTGTTGCCTGCGCCGTCACAAGGAACGGTCAGGTCATCGGCTTCCGCCGTTAATGCGGGTGCGTTTTCGTCTTCGATGGTGAAGGTCGCGGTGGTGTTTACGGAATTTCCGCAGGCATCGCTTGCCGTGAAAACTACGGTTACACTGCCCGTTGCGCCGCATTCGTCGGTGAAATTTGCTGCGTCGTAGTTGTTATCCCAAGTGATTTCGGTGCCGCTGCAAATGTCGCTTGCCGCCGCGCCGCCTTGGTTGTTTAACCATGCGTTGAGGGCATCGGTATTGCCTGCGCCGTCACAATCGACGGTGAGGTCGCCGGCTTCGGTGTCGATGGTCGGTGCTTCGGTATCGACGATGATGAACAAGCCGGTAGTCGAGATGCTGTTGCCGCAGTCGTCGGTCGCGGTAAAAGTTACTACCGCGTTGCCCGTTGCGCCGCATTCGTCGGAAAGGGTGCCGGAGTAATCGTTGCTCCACGTTAATTCCGCGTCGCAATCATCCGCAGCGGTTGCGCCGCCGTTGCTTTCCAACCAGGCTGCGAGTTCCGCTTCGTTCCCGCTGCCGTCGCACTCTACCGTGAGGTCGTTTGCTACGCCCGTGATTTCAGGATTGGTCGTATCGACAATGGTGAAAGTCGCTACGGTATTGACGCTGTTGCCGCAATCGTCGCTCGCCGTGAAGGTGACTTCGACGCTGCCGGTGGTGCCGCAATCCAAGACGAAATTATTTTCGTCGTAATTGTTGGTAAATGTCACTTCGCTGCATGCATCGGTTGCCGCTGCACCTGCGTTGTCTGCCAACCATGCTGCCAAAGCCGCCTGTGCGTCGTCGTTGCATTCTGCGTTGGCGTTTTGCGCGCCGGTAGTGAAGACGGGTGCGGTATCATCGGTGACGGTGAAGGTCGCCGTGGTTTCCGCTGTATTGCCGCAGTCGTCGGTAGCGGTGAATGTTACGGTGACTGCGCCGGTTTCGCCGCATTCATCGGTGAAGTTTGCGGGCACATAGTCATTCGACCATTCGACCTCGCTACACAAATCGTTGGCTGCCGCGCCGGCATTGTTTGCCAACCAAGCATCGAGTTGTGCTTCTTGGTTGCCGTCACAAGCTACGGTTTCGTCTTGCGCCGCACTTTGGATATTCGGTGCGGTTTCGTCAATAATGGTGAAAGTCGCCGTGGTGCTTGCGCTGTTGCCGCAGTCGTCGGTCACGGTGAAGGTTATCGTTGCCGAACCCGTTGCGCCGCAATCATCGCTCAAGCCTACTTCGTCGAAGTTATTGGTCCAAGTGAAACCTTCGGTACAGTTGTCGGTGGCAATCGCGCCGCCGTTGCTGTTCAGCCAATTTTCCAATTCGTTGCCGTTGGCGTCGGAGAAACAATCGACGGTTTGGTCAACCGCTTCCGTGCTAAACTCGGGCGCGCTGTTGTCTTCCAAAGTGAAAGTCGCCGTGGTACTTGCCGAGTTGCCGCAGTCATCAGTCGCAGTGAAAGTCACCGTCCAAGAACCGGTTAAACCGCAGTCCTGTACGAAGTTACCCGCGAGGTAGTCATTTTCCCAAGTGACGTTGTTGCCGCTGCATTGGTCGCTTGCGGTCGCGCCGCCGTTGTTCGCGAGCCAATCTTCGAGTTGTTGTACGTTGTTGTCAGAGTCACATTCTACGGTCATATCCTGCGCCTCGCCGTCAATGGTCGGCGGCGTGGTGTCGATAATGATGAAAGTCGCCGTGGTGCTTGCTGCATTACCGCAGGCATCGGTGGCGGTAAAGGTGACGGACACAAAACCCGTTTCTCCGCATTCATCGCTGACGGGGTTGGTGTTGACATCATAGTTATTTGACCACACAAAGTTGTCGTCGCATACATCGGTTGCGGTTGCGCCGCCGTTGTTTGCCAACCATTGATTAAGGTCGTCTTGATTACCCGAGCCATCGCATTCTACGGTAATGTCGCTTGCTTCGACGGTGATTTCGGGTGCGTCATTGTCTTCAATGGTGAAGGTCGCGGTAGTATTTGCCGCATTTCCGCAGTCGTCGGTCGCCGTAAATGTTACGGTAACGCTGCCGCTTGTACCGCAATCATCGCTGACGGGGTTGGTGTTTTCGTCGTAGTCATTTGACCAGGTCACTTCCGAACACAAATCATTTGCGCCCGCGCCGCCGTTGTCGTCCAACCATGCGTTGAGTGCATCCAAGTTGCCTTCGCCGTCACACTGTACGGTAAGGTCTTCGGCTTCGATGCCGATACTCGGTGCGGTTTCGTCGATAATGGTGAAAGTTGCGGTGGTGCTTGTGGCATTGCCGCAGTTATCGGTCGCGGTGAAGGTCACGGTTACGCTGCCCGTTTCGCCGCACTCGTCGGTAAACGGATTGTTGACGGGGTCGTAATCGTTAGTCCAAGTGATTTCACCACACGCGTCGGTAGCTGTCGCCGAGCCGTTAAAATTCAGGAAGTTTTCAAACTGATTTTCGTTGCTCTCGGGGAAACAATCTACCGTGACATCCTGTGCCTCTGCCGTAATGGTCGGCGCAGTGGTGTCTTCAATGGTGAAAGTTGCCGCCGCCGTGGTGCTCAAACCACAGTCATCGGTTGCGGTGAAAATAACTTCAATAGAACCCGCCTGACCGCAATCGGTGGCGAAGTTGCCGAAGTTGTAATTATTCGTAATTTCAATATCGCTGCCGCTGCAAGAGTCGCTGAACTCCGCACCGCCGACATCCGCCAACCACTGGTTAATCAAATCCTGATTGTTGGCAGGGTCACACTCAATGGTAATGTCCTGCGGCTCTACGTCAAAGACAGGCACGGAAGTATCGGTGATAGTGAAAGTTGCCGTAGTGCTGCTGCTGTTGTCGCAATCATCGGTCGCAGTAAAGGTAACGGTAGTGATTACCGTTGCGCCGCACTCCTCTTGGATGTTGACGATTTCGTTGCTCCAAGTCACGTCAGAACAAACGTCGCTTGCTTCCGCACCGCCGTTGTCTGCCAACCAATTTGCAAATTCCGCTTCGTTGCCGCCGCCGTCACACTCAACGGTGATGTCTTGCGCCTCGACGGTGATTTCGGGTGCGGTGGTGTCTTCAATGGTGAAGGTCGCCGTGGTACTGCTCGGGTTGCCGCAGTCATCAGTCGCGGTGAAAGTGACGGTCACGCTGCCCGTTGCGCCGCATTCGTCGCTGACGGGGTTGGTGTTTTCGTCAAAATCGTTACTCCAAGTTACCTCGCTGCAATCGTCGGAAGCTACGCCGCCGCCGTTGCTTGCCAACCAAGCGTTGAGGGCATCGGTATTACCGTTGCCGTCGCACTGTACGGTGAGGTCTTGTGCCTCGGTGTCAATGGTCGGTGCGATTTCATCGTTAATGGTGAAAGTCGCTGTGGTGCTTGTGGCGTTGCCGCATTCATCGGTTGCGGTGAAGGTAACGGTTACGCTGCCCGTGCCGCCGCACTCGTCGCTCAGTTCCGCGCCGTCACCAAAGTTATTTGTCCAGACAAAGGCTGCATCACAGTTATCGGTCGCCGAAGCGTTACCGTTGTTATCGAGCCACGTTTGCAGAAGCGTTTGTGCGTCGTCGTTACAAGTCACGGTTTCGTCCTGTGCCTCTACGTCGATGACCGGTGCAGAAGTATCTTGTACGGTGATGACCTGTACGGCGGTGCTGACATTTTGACAAATATCGGTTGCCGTCCACGTGCGGGTAATGGTGAAGGTGTAATCCTCGCAGGTTTCGGGGTCGCCCGATTGTGTGGTTACTTCCTCAAATTCTAATACTACACCCGGTTGGTCGCTTTCGTCGTCCACCATAACTACGGTGTAAAGCGCGGGCGGAGTCGGTACGGTTTCGTCGCACTCAATGGTGATGTCAGCAGGTACGCCCGTGATGACCGGCGGAATGTTATCACACACAAAGTCGATGACTTCGATGTCGTGGTCGTCTTCGTCGCCGCCGTTGTTGTCGATTTCGTTATCGACCACGGTGTCGTTATCCGGGTCGGTATCGGGCGTAGAGTCGATGTCGTCGGCAGGTGCGCCGTTGGCATCGTTACCGCCCGTGATTTCGGTGAAGTTTTCGTAAATACCCGCTTCGGCATCGGCTTCTACCTGCAAAATCAGGTTCAAAGGCGTGCTGCCGCCGGGTGCAATTGCGCTGTTAATGGTATTGGTCAAATTACCGTCCGCCGTCGCGCTCCAACCGTTGCCGTCGTTGGGCGACAAGATGAAGTTTTCGGGCAAATAATCAATCACGTCGATGCCGTTTGCGGCTACCGTACCTTGGTTGAATACGGTAATCAAGAACTGCACATCTTCGCCCGCACGAATGGTGTCGGGTGCGTTGATGATTTCTTTGCGGATGGCTAAATCGTAGGTTTCTACGGTGAAAATGTCCTCGTCGGAGTCGTCTTCATCGTTGTTACCGTTGTCGATTTCGTTATCGGTGACGGGACCGTCGTTGTCGGGGTCGTTGTCGGCATCGGAGTCGATATCGTCGGCGTCTTCGCCAAATTCATCGGCATCGTCGCTGATTTCTACGAAGTTGCGGAGGTCGCCTGTTACACCTTCGTTTACACGGAAGGTAATGGTCAGGAACTCATCCTGACCGGGACCAACGGTTAATAAAGTATTGTAAACCGCTTGGTTGCCGTTGGCTGTCCACGCCGGATCTTCCAAGGTTAAACCGGTCGGGATGTAATCCGTGATTTCAATTTCGGAAGCCGCTACGGTACCTTGGTTGAAAACGCGCAGGTCGAAAGTGACCAAACGGTTTTGTAAAATCGGCTGCTGCGTAGAACCGCTGAGGGTTTTACGAATTGCCAAATCCAAAGTCTCTACGACGATGTCTTCCGGATCGGAGTCGTCTTCGTCGCCGCCTTGCTTACCGTTTTCTTCGGTTTCGTTGTCCGCGTCAGAGTTAACAACCGCTTGGTCGTTAGTCAAATCGGTGTCGGGTGTCGAGTCAAAATCCTCGGCAATAACACCAAATTCATCGGAAGCGGAAGAAATCTCCGCATTATTAGTCACCTGACCGGATACGCCGTCGTTGACCGTGAAAGTAATCGGCACGGTTACGTTGCTGTTGGCAGCGAGGTTGAACGGATTGTTCAAAGTCGCGATACCGGTAGTTGCGTTGTACGTCCAATCCGGGTCGTTCAAAGTGAACTCAGCCGGCACGTAATCCGCGAGGGCAATGTTGGTCGCATCGACCGTGCCCTGATTGGCTATTACGAGGTTGAAAGTGACGTCGCGGTTTTGCAAAATCGGCGATTGATTGGCGTTGAAGTCAAACAATTTAATCAAAGCCAAGTCAAAACGCTCGACGACAATCACTTCGATGTCGTGATCGTCTTCGTCGCCGTCGGTGTTGTCGAGTACGTTATCGACGACGGTGTCGTTGTCGTTGTTTTGGTCGGGCGTCGAGTCGATATCATCGGCAGGTACGCCGAATTCATCGTCAGCCTGACTGATTTCCGCGTAGTTTTCTAAACCGCCTTCGACAAAAGCATCGACGGTAAAGCTGATTTGGACGGTTTCATTTGCGCCCGGTTGTAATGATAATTCGTTGTTAAACACCGCATTTGCGCCGTTCATCGTCCAACCGTTGTTAGCTACGAGCGTCAAGCCCGCAGGTACGTAGTCGATCAGTTCGATGCCGCTCGCGAAGACCGTGCCTTGGTTTTCGACGTAGATGTCGAAAATGACGGTACGACCCGCGATAATCGGCTGTTGGGTGTTGGTATTCAGCGTTTTACGCAGTGCCAAATCGTAAGTTTGAACGGTAACAATTGCAGGGTCGGCATCGTCTTCGTCGCCGCCTTGCTTACCGTTTTCTTCGGTCTCGTCGTCGCTTGCGCCGCCGGGTACGCCGCCGTTGTCGTTGGTTACGTCGGTGTCGGGTGTAGAGTCAAAGTCGATGACGTCCGCACCGAATTCGTCTTTAGCATCGCTGATTTCCGCACGGTTGACGAGGTCACCCGTTACGCCGCTATCGACGCGGAAAGTAATCGGCACGACGGTATTCATGCTTGCGTTGAGATTGAACGGGGTGTTCAAAGTCGCTACCGTGCCGTTTCCGTTTGCCGTCCAATCGCTGTCTTCCAAAGTCAAACCTTCGGGGATGTAATCCGTGAGGACAACGTTGGTCGCGTCGATGGTACCTTGGTTGGCAACGGTGATTTCAAAAGTCACCAAACGGTTTTGCAGGACAGGATTTTCGCTCAAGACATTGTTGAAAGTCTTGATTAAAGCGAGGTCAAAACGCTCGACAACGATAATTTCTACGTCGTGGTCGTCTTCGTCGCCGCCCGTGTTGTCGAGGACGTCATTAACTACGGTATCGTTGCCGTTGTCTTGGTCGTCGGTCGAGTCGATGTCATCGGCAGGTACGCCGAATTCGTCGTCCGCGCCGCTGATTTCCGCGAAGTTTTGCAAGCTGCCTTCGATAAATTCATCGACGGTGAAGCTGATTTGTACGGTTTGATTTTCGCCGGGCTGCAAAGACAGTTCAGTGTCATATTCGGCGAGACCGCCGTTCATTGTCCAACCATTATTCGGTACGAGGGTCAAGCCCGCAGGTACGTAATCGGTCAGCTCAATGCCGCTCGCGAAGACCGTGCCTTGGTTTTCGACGTAGATGTCGAAAATGACGGTACGACCCGTGACGATTGGTTGTTGGGTGTTGCTGTTTAAAGTTTTGCGTAATGCCAAATCGAAAGTTTGGACGGTAACAATCGCAGGGTCAGCGTCATCTTCGTCGCCGCCTTGCTTACCGTTTTCTTCGGTTTCGTCATCGCTTGCGCCGCCGGGTACACCGCCGTTGTCGTTGCCGACGTTGGCATCGGGAGTCGAGTCAAAGTCGATGACGTCCGCACCGAATTCGTCTTTGGCATCGCTGATTTCCGCACGGTTCACGAGGTCACCCGTTACGCCCGCGTTGACACGGAAGGTAATCGGAATGGTCGTGTTCATGGTGCTGTTCAAATTGAACGGTGTGTTCAAAGTCGCTACCGTACCCGCTGCGTTGGCTGTCCAATCGCTGTCTTCCAAAGTCAAACCTTCGGGGATGTAATCGGTCAGGACAACGTTGGTCGCGTCGATGGTGCCTTGATTGGCTACGGTAATTTCAAAAGTCACCAAGCGGTTTTGCAGGACAGGATTTTCGCTTAAAACATTGTTGAAAGTCTTGATTAAAGCCAAGTCAAAACGCTCAACCACGATGATTTCAATATCGGAATCGTCTTCGTCGCCGCCCGTATTATCGGTGACGCCGTCCACGATGGTGTCGTTGCTGTCATCTTGATCATCGGTCGAGTCGATGTCATCGGCAGGTACGCCGAATTCGTCGTCTGCGCCGCTGATTTCGGCGAAGTTTTGCAGGCTGCCCTCGATAAATTCATCGACGGTAAAGCTGATTTGTACGGTTTGGTCGTCACCGGGCTGCAAAGACAATTCGGTGTCGTATTCGGCGAGGTCGCCGTTCATAGTCCAACCGTTGCCGGGTACGAGGGTCAAGCCCGCAGGCACATAATCGGTCAGTTCAATGCCGCTCGCCAAAACCGTACCTTGGTTGATAACCTGAATGTCAAAAATGACGGTACGACCCGTGACAATCGGCTGTTGGGTATTGCTGTTCAGCGTTTTCAACAAAGCCAAATCAAAAGTTTGGACAGTGACAATCGCAGGGTCAGCGTCATCTTCGTCGCCGCCTTGCTTACCGTTTTCTTCGGTTTCGTCATCGCTTGCACCGCCGGGTACGCCGCCGTTGTCGTTGGCTGCGTCGGTATCGGGTGTCGAGTCAAAGTCAATGACGTCTGCGCCGAATTCGTCTTTGGCATCAGAAATCTCTGCGCGGTTGACTAAGTCGCCCGTTACACCGCTGTTGACACGGAAGGTAATCGGCACGACGTTATTCATGCTTGCGTTGAGGTCGAACGGTGTGTTCAAAGTCGCCACCGTACCCGCTGCGTTTGCCGTCCAATCACTGTCTTCCAAAGTCAAACCTGCGGGGATGTAATCGGTCAGGACAACGTTTGTCGCGTCGATTGTGCCTTGATTGGCTACGGTAATTTCAAAAGTCACCAAGCGATTTTGTAAGACAGGATTTTCGCTCAAAACATTGTTGAAAGTCTTGATTAAAGCGAGGTCAAAACGCTCAACCACAATGATTTCAATATCGGAGTCGTCTTCGTCGCCGCCCGTATTATCGGTCACGCCGTCAACAATCGTGTCGTTGCTGTCGTCTTGGTCATCGGTCGAGTCGATGTCGTCGGCAGGTACACCGAATTCATCGTCCGCGCCGCTGATTTCCGCGAAGTTTTGGATGCTGCCTTCGATAAATTCATCGACGGTAAAGCTGATTTGTACGGTTTGGTCTTCACCGGGCTGCAAAGACAGCTCGGTGTTGTATTCGGCGAGGTCGCCGCTCATGGTCCAACCATTGCCGGGTACGAGGGTCAAGCCCGCCGGTACGTAATCGGTCAGTTCGATGCCGGTGGCAAAAACGTTGCCTTGGTTGATAACCTGAATGTCGAAAATGACGGTACGACCCGTGACAATCGGCTGTTGGGTGTTGCTGTTCAGCGTTTTCAACAAAGCCAAATCGAAAGTTTGGACGGTCACAATCGCAGGGTCAGCGTCGTCTTCGTCGCCGCCTTGCTTACCGTTCTCTTCGGTTTCGTCGTCGGTTGCGCCGCCGGGTTCGCCGCCGTTATCATTGGCTACGTCCATGTCGGGCGTCGAGTCAAAGTCAATGACGTCTGCGCCGAATTGGTCTTTAGCATCTTTGATTTCCGCACGGTTGACGAGGTCACCCGTCACGCCGCTGTTGACGCGGAAGGTAATCGGAATGACGGTATTACCCGGTGCCGGTAAGTCAAAGGTATTGTTCAAAGTCGCCATGGTACCCGCCGCGTTGGCAGTCCAATCGCTGTCTTCGAGGGTCAAACCTGCGGGAATGTAGTCTACCAATTCAATCGCCGTAGCGGGAATTGTACCTTGGTTGGCAACGGTAATTTCAAAAGTCACCAAACGGTTTTGCAGGACAGGATTTTCACTTAAAACGCTGTTGAAGGTTTTAATCAAAGCCAAGTCAAAACGCTCGACGACGATGATTTCGATATCGTGGTCGTCTTCGTCGCCGTCCGTGCCGTCGAGTACATCATTGACTACGGTGTCGTTTCCGTTGTTTTGGTCGTCGGTCGAGTCGATGTCGTCGGCAGGTACACCGAATTCGTCGTCCGCGCCGCTGATTTCGGCGAAGTTTTGCAGGCTGCCTTCGACAAATTCATCAACGGTGAAAGTGATTTGGACGGTTTGGTTGTCGCCCGGTTGTAATGATAATTCCGTGTCGTATTCGGCGACCGCGCCGTTCATAGTCCAACCGTTGTTCGGTACGAGAGTCAAACCCGCCGGTACGTAATCGGTCAGTTCTATGCCGGTGGCAAAAACGTTGCCTTGGTTTTCGACGTAGATGTCAAAAATGACGGTACGACCCGTGACGATCGGCTGCTGCGTATTGCTGTTCAAAGTTTTGCGCAAAGCCAAATCGAAAGTTTGGACGGTCACAATCGCAGGATCGGCATCGTCTTCGTCGCCGCCTTGCTTACCGTTTTCTTCGGTTTCGTCGTCGCTCGCGCCGCCGGGTTCGCCGCCGTTGTCGTTGGCTACGTCCATATCGGGCGTCGAGTCAAAATCGATGACATCCGCACCGAATTCATCTTTGGCGTCTTTGATTTCCGCACGGTTTACGAGGTCGCCGGTCACACCCGCATCGACGCGGAAGGTAATCGGGATGACGGTGTTTTGTCCGTTGTTCAAGCTAAAAGGCGCGTTGAGTGTCGCCATAGTACCCGCTGCGTTGGCAGTCCAATCGCTGTCTTCCAAGGTCAAACCTGCGGGGATGTAATCCACCAATTCGACTTGCGTAGCGGGGATTGTGCCTTGGTTGGCGACCATAATTTCAAAGGTTACCAAACGGTTTTGCAATACGGGATTTTGACTCAAAACATTGTTGAAAGTCTTGATAATCGCGAGGTCAAAACGCTCGACGAGGATGATTTCCAAATCAGAGTCGTCTTCGTCGCCGTCCGTGCCGTCGAGTACGCCGTCCACTACGGTATCGTTGCCGTCATTTTGGTCGGGCGTCGAGTCGATGTCGTCGGCAGGGTTGCCGCTTTCGTCGTCGGCTTGGCTGATTTCCGCAAAGTTTTGGATGCTGCCTTCGGTAAATTCATCAACCGTGAAGGTAATTTGTACGGTTTGGTTTTCGCCGACACCGAGAGATAATTCAGTATTAAAGACCGCCAAACCGCCGCTGACACTCCAACCGTTGCCGGGTACGAGAGTCAGACCCGCAGGAATGTTATCGGTCAATTCGATGCCCGAAGCGGGTACGGTACCTTGGTTTTCAACGTAGATGTCAAAAATGACCGTGCGACCGGTGACGATAGGCTGTTGCGTATTGCTGTTCAGTGTTTTCAACAAAGCCAAATCGAAGGTTTCGACGGTGACTATGGCAGGGTCGGCATCGTCTTCGTCGCCGCCTTGCTTACCGTTTTCTTCGGTCTCGTCGTCGCTTGCACCGCCGGGAACGCCGCCGTTGTCGTTGTCGGGGTTCATGTCGGGCGTCGAGTCAAAATCGATGACGGTCACGCCGTTGGGGTCGGTTGCGTTTTTAATTTCCGCGCGGTTGACGAGGTCGCCCGTTACGCCCGCATTGACGCGGAAGGTAATCGGTACGACGTTATTTTGCCCGACACCGAGGGTGAACGGGTTGTTGAGGGTCGCCATAGTACCCGCTGCATTTGCCGTCCAATCGCTGTCTTCCAAAGTCAAACCTGCGGGGATATAATCGACAAGTTCGACGTTGGTCGCGCCGATTGTACCTTGGTTGGCAACGGTGATTTCAAAAGTAATTAAGCGGTTTTGCAGGACGGGATTTTCACTCAAATTTGAGTTAAAAGTCTTGATAATTGCCAAGTCAAAACGCTCGACGAGAATGGTCTCGATGTCGTGGTCGTCTTCGTCGCCGCCCGTGTTGTCGGTTACGCCGTCCACTACGGTGTCGTTGCCGTTGTTTTGGTCGTCGGTCGAGTCGATGTCATCGGCGGGCACGCCGAATTCATCGTCTGCGCCGCTGATTTCCGCAAAGTTTTGGATGCTGCCTTCGACAAATTCATCAACGGTGAAGCTGATTTGTACGGTTTGATTTTCGCCGGGCTGTAAAGATAATTCGGTGTCGTAAACCGCGACAGCGCCGTTCATGCTCCAACCGTTGTTGGGTACGAGGGTCAAGCCTGCGGGTACGTAATCAGTCAGTTCAATGCCGGTAGCAAAAACGTTGCCTTGGTTAATGACATTGATGTCGAAAATTACGGTGCGACCGGTCACAATCGGCATGATTGTACCCGAGTTGACGGATTTGGTCAAAGCTAAATCGAAAGTACGCACATTGACCAACGCGGGGTCGGCGTCATCTTCGTCACCGCCTTGCTTACCGTTTTCTTCGGTTTCGTTGTCGGTCGGTGTGCCTACCTGACCGCCGTTGTCGTTGTTCGGATTGGTATCGGGTGTCGAGTCAAAATCTTCGATAGCGTCGCCGTTTTCGTCTTTGGCGTCACTGATTTCTGCGCGGTTAATTAAGTCGCCGGTCACGCCGCTGTTGACGCGGAAGGTAATCGGCACGGTGTTGTTCATGTTGGCGTTGAGGTTGAACGGAGTGTTCAAAGTCGCTACCGTACCCGCTGCATTTGCCGTCCAAGCGGGGTCTTCGAGGGTCAGGCCTGCGGGGATGTAATCGACGAGGCGCACCTGCGTCGCATCGACCGTACCTTGGTTGGCGACCATGATTTCAAAGGTTACCAAACGGTTTTGCAGGACAGGATTTTGGCTTAAAACGCTGTTGAAAGTTTTGATAATCGCCAAGTCAAAGCGATCGACCAAAACAGGTTCTACGTCGGCGTCATCTTCGTCGCCGCCGCCGTTATTGATTTCGTTATCAACCAAAGTATCGTTGCCTTGGTTCATATCGGGCGTCGAGTCCACATCGGGTACTTGGTCGCCGTTGTTGTCGCGAGCCGCTTTGATTTCGGCAAAGTTTAAGATTTCACCTTCGACAAAATCATTGACTTGGAAGCGGATTTGTACGGTTTGGTTGCCGCCGGCGTTGATACTCAAAGGGTTATTCAAAGTTGCCATGCCACCGTTGGCAGTCCAAGCGTTGTCTGCCAAAGTGAAGCCCGCAGGAATGTAATCTACGATTTCGATTCCTTGTGCATTGACCGTACCTTGATTGAAAACCTGAATGTTGAAAGTCACAAAACGACCTGCCACGAGCGGGCTGTCGGTTTGGTTGTTGTTGACGGTTTTGCGCAGCGCGAGGTCAAAAACTTCGACCTGCAAAGGCTCGCGGTCGGCATCGTCTTCGTCGCCGCCGTTGTTGTTGATTTCGTTATCGACTTCGTTGCCGTCGTTGCCGGGATTGCCGTCGGGTGTAGAGTCGATGTCCACGTTAGTAAAGCCTGCGGGTGCGTTTGCGCCTGTGATTTCGGCGCGGTTAATGATTTCGCCCTGAAAGTCTTGTGTGACTAAGAAGGTAATGTCAACGAAAGCAGATTGGTTGGGCTGAATGGTGCCGGGCAGTTGAATACTCGCCTGACCGCCGCCGCCGGCTTGTGTCCAATCGCTGTCTTGCAATGCCAAACCTGTCGGAATATAGTCCACGACATTAACCGCCGAAGCGGGAATGCTGCCTTGGTTGAAAACCTCGATGCGGAAAGTGACGGTTTCACCTTTATATACGATGTTGTCGTCTTCGCCCGGAGCGAGGGTTTTACGGAGTGCCAAGTCAAAGCCGTCCACGCGCACGCTGCGCTGACAAGCAGCAGAATTTCCGCAGACATCGGTGACGGTTAAAGTTACGCTTTGACTGGTGCCAAGGTCAGAAACGTCAAAGTCTTCCTGTGAGAGTTCAAAAGTCAACGGGCTGCAGTTATCGGTGCTGCCGCAGTCAATGTCGGACGGGTCAATGCTCGCCTGACCGTTGGCGTCGAGCTGAATGTCGGTATCTTCACAGCAGATGTCCGGGTCGGTGTCGTCACGGACGGAAAGTGTTTGCGTGCGGGTGATAGAGTTGCCGCAATCATCGGTGGCGCGCCACCTGCGCTCGATGGTGTATTGGTAGGCGTTACATTGATTTGGGTCGTTGCCTTGGTTATCGGTTTGACCGAGGTATTCTACGTTGACGTTGTCGTCGCAGTTGTCTGAAGCAGTGACAATTGCCGGACCGGGGATGTTATCGCACTCAGCGGTTTGGTCGGCGGGGAAGTTGTTGAAAGTAGGGTCGGTGTTGTCATTCACCGTGATAATCTGTGTGTGCGAAGCTTCATTACTGCAACCGTCGGTAGCTTGCCAAGTGCGTACAATTGTGTAATCACAGTCTGTATTTTCGGGTTGACAATCATTCACCGAACCGGAGAGAATAAGATTAAAATCACCGTTTTGCGTACCGGTAGAACCTACGAAGCCGGGTACGAGGGTCGTTCCGTTACCGGGTTGGGAAATAACATCCACGTCAAACCATACGGCAAGACCTAGACCGGCTTGGAAGTTGGAAGCACCGATACCGATTTGAGTAGCGGGACCGAAACGCGTGATGTTAAGGGTTGCTCCGTTGAAATCACCCTGACCGGTCAACGTACCGTTCATGCCGATGTAGTAATAAAAGGTAGAAACATCAGGATTGGAGCAACTTTCCTCTAATTTAGGACTGCCCGGAGGTGTAGAAAAAGTACGTCCGAACAAATTGACCGTATAATCGAAACGTTGGTTACCGTTAGCAACGTTCGTTGCTGAACCCGTGATAGTTGCCGTACCGTCATTGCGCTCAACAATAGAGGCATTGTTGATACTGTAATTGTCCGTAAATCCTTCGAAAGGTAAGGTCAATCCTTTTGCAGGAGAGCCGTTACAACGGTTAATATCGCTGACACTACGATTGGTACATGCCTCAATATTACTTTCATAACGCACCTCACTGAAGTCCAAAATAACGGGGTAATTGCTACAGTTATCACTGACCGTCACATTAGCAGGCACGGGAACATCATCAGTACACTGTACATTCAAATCATTTGGGGTATTAGACAAGACAGGAGGTGTATCTTCACCGATATTGATGTAAACCCAAGCCTCGTCACAACATATTTCCGCATTGATACCTTCGTTACAAACCCGATATCTGAAAAAGTCGGGTGCACACATGGTACTACCCGTTGCCTGATAGTTAAATTGACCGTTATTATCAATGGTGACACTACCATTGTAAGGTCCTTCAACGACCGTAATCGTCGGGTTAGACACATTATTATCATTATTTAATACGTTGCCGGAAATATTTCCGTTGCCGCAATCGCTGCTGATGTTATTATCGTACACCGCATTGGGTTGTACGCAGGTAATACATTCGGCTATTGCGTTGACGAAACCCGCAACGACATAAGACTGACCGTTTTCACCGTTCCAACCGGGCCAGCCACTGTACTGACTTTGGTTTTGTTGCGGAGAAATCAAACGGAAACTGATATTGGTCACGTTGCCGGGTACGTTGTTGAGGGTACGGGTAATGACGTCGATACAACAAGGATTCAAGTCACCGGGATTCCATTTTTCCGTCCAACGTTCGTTGGCACTGCCGCCCGTTGCTTCCAAAAGTAAAACCCGCCCGTCGAGGGTAATTTCGGACATCGGCATTTGTAAAAATACATCACGCGGTCCCTGCGCGGCGGGTATCGGAAGGTTGAAAGTAATTTCGCTGTGGTAGCCGCTGTTGTAAGTATAGATTCCGGACTGGACGGAGCCGGTACTAATTTGTCGATTAACAAAAAGAGCTAAAGATTGGGCGTCGTGTTCGTTGGCTTCATTGAAATAAGAAACCGAAGAAACCGCCGGCAAAAAGGCACGATAGACCCAAACATTGGTACTGCTGCCAAAAGGTGTAGTGCGGGTAGCGGTATAGCTACCGCCGTCATCATCCCAAAGAACAATACTCGAACCGGGGTTGCTGCCTTTGTAAACAACTTCAGCGACAATGTCGAGGACGTTTCCGCTGTTCGGTACGTTGAGCGTAGTCGGTACATTATTTTTCAGACCGCGTGTGTAAATATCTACACGCTGCCCGTCGTCACAATCGGTCGCCACATCGGGTTCGAGAGCACAATCGACGACGGCATTCACCAAACCGGCCACCACGTAAGACTGACCGTTGTTACCGTTCCAGCCCGGCCAGCCGCTATACTGACTTTGGTTTTGTTGCGGAGAAATCAAGCGAAAAGCGACATTAGTGACATTGCCCGGCACATTTAACAAAGTGCGCTCAATAACATCGATACAGCAGGGATTTAAGTCGCCGGAGTTCCATTGCTCCGTCCAACGTTGAGTCACATTGCCGGCGGTAGCTTCCAAAAGGAGCACGCGACCGTCGAGGGTAATTTCGGACATCGGCATGCGCACGACGAGGTTACGTGACTCGGAAGCTGCGGGTATCGGCAGGTTGAACGTAATCTCGCTGTGGTAGCCGCTGACGTAAGTATATTTTCCCGATTGCGCCGAGCCTTTGACATCTTGACGGTACACATAAAGGGCGAGTGACTGCGCGTCGTGTTCGTTGGTTTGATTATTATAAGTAACGCCGGAAGTGGCGGGCAGGTAGGCGCGATAAAGCCACACATTCGAGCTGTTGCCGAAAGGCGTGGTGCGCTGCGCGGTGTAAGCATTGCCCGAGGCATCGAAAATGTTAATCGAACTGCCGGGGTTGCTGTGTTTGTAAACGATTTCGGCGACGACGGAAGTAACATTTTCCGAATTGGGAACGTGCAAAGTAGCGGGTACATTATTTTGCAGACCTAAGGTGTATAAATCGACCCGCTTCTCATCGTCACAGTTGAAAATGAAATCTTCGTCCGAGTTGCTCGAATCGCAGGGTACATTGTCGTTAGATTCTGATTTTATATTCAATTCGATGTCACCGAAGCAGATGTGTTGTAACTGACCGTTAGCGATGCTGTGTGTGTAGAAATTAAAATCCACGACATTGGTTCCGCCGAAAATGTAGTTGACGGTATTCAAATCAACCGGGTAACTAATCGTACGCAGATTTTCGGGCTGACATACATCTTGTACACATTTCAACTCGACAGGGTCGAAGTAGCCGATAATGGTTCCGTTTAACTCGATTGGATAGCTAAGGCTAACCTGATTGACACTGCTCGGGTCGGTATTTTCCTGATAGTCACAAGCGGCAACATTAAAGGTAATGGTAAATTCTGTCACTTTACGTCCGATATTACCAATCGGATCGGAAAATACAGCTTTATCCTGATCATTGTTTTGGTAAAAATCATCGGTGGTAGAAGAATAATTCGAGCCGCATATATTGTTGGAAGTACCGGCCTGACCATAAAGTGTCCACTGATCCATAAACACGGTGTGCGTTGACTCCTCACAAGGAACAGCGCAGGCAGTACTTGAAGAGGCAATAGTTACATTGCCGAAGTAGGCAGCATCGCAACCGTTAGCATCGGTGATTTTAATTTGCGAGTAGGTGCCGGGTTCTAAATTATAAAAGTAGTAATCATCGAAACCGTCGGTAGCACCGACGGGTCCTTTGGAGCCGGCTACACCGTCGCGCACGTAGTGCAGGTTAATCGGACCGGTAGTGCCGCAATTCGTACAGACATCGACGTGAATCATGCCGCCGATACCATTGCAGGCTTCGTTGTGTGCGTAAAGATTATCAATAGAACACGTCATAGAATTAGCCGCGAACGCAGGTAATTCCTCGGCACCAAAACCCGAGGTGCGCAGGTTGGCTTTGACCTGACCGGCGAGGTGCGCTGTCACAGAGTTGAAAAATTTGCTGTTGGGCTTTTCGAGGGAGTTAAAAGCGAATAGTGCGGTCAGAACAGCCGCGAACAAAGCAAAGAAGAGAACTTTGGCGAATGACTGAAAAGAAGGTCGAACTTGTACCATAATGACTGATTGTAGTTTTCGGTTTGCAAAAACCGAGATAGTGTTTTGTTTCGGTAAAATGCTGTAAACAATTACTATAAGCAAAAACAAGCCCGGTATCTCCGGGGGGAAGAAATTAAGGCGTGAAAAATTGTAAAAACATGTGCGGAAATACAGGAGGGATTTGTATTCCGAAAAACCGCGAACGGTTCGATTGTGTGTTTGTAAAGTTATTGTTTCGGCCTAAAGGGAGGTAAAGCCGTATTGTATATGGTAGAGTACAGAGGAGGTAGTTTGCAAAGAAAACTATGTCTTCATTTGCTCTATTGTTACGCAAAATCGGAAATAAGTCACTTTTAACTGTGCTTTTTCAAAAAAAAAGGGGGAATTTGCCCGAATTGCTTTGTCGATTGTGACAAAAAAGACGGGACTTTAATAAAATTAAATACAAAAAGAACATATTTGAGGGAGGGGGTTTCGGAAAAAACGGAGCTAAAGCCCTTTATTTTCCTTTCATTCTTCAAATATAGGTCTTTTGTAAAAGAAAAAACAGCGAATGAGTAACTTTCGGGAAAAATGTTATCGGCACAAGGGAAAATCGGAACAGTCAACAGCGGGTTAGTTACGTTTATTACTTTGTTAATGAGCGAAAAACGCATAAGAAAAACATGCCGGATGATGAGAAAAAAAAGTTTGAATGCTGTCACATTTTTTCAATTTTACCGAAAATCAATAATCGGCAATTTTGTGACAGGGTAAACTTAAAAATATAAACGAAATAAATATAGGTTTTACTTTTGTTAAGGCTCCCCTTCATCTTACTTCAAAAGCAGTACCAAAAACGGCGAAGAGGTCGGAGAGCAAAGGAAGTCAGAGAGAATAAGCCGTTTCACCCGAGTGCATGCGGAATGCTGACGGCTTCGGATTCGGGGATTTTAAATATTAGGTAAAAATGGTATGAGTGACGTTGTTTTGGGGGAGCGGGGAATATGCGGTTTTTGTTTTTTTCTTCATGTTTGGATTGGAATCAGAATTGAGGGGGGATAGTTTATTTTGTGGTTTAAATTTGTGCATCGAACGACCCGACGTAATAATGTATGAGTAGCTTTTTGTCCTAAACCTTTAGACTAAATCAGGCGATTAGTCCGAAATGTAATCATTTAAAAACTGCTGCTTGTACGTTAAACTAAAACGAACGGTTATCCGATACTTATTTTCGCAGATAAATCGCCTTCAAAACCCGTTTCAGTATGAAAACGACATTTAAATTCAACCTCAAAAGTCTTTTCTCGTTACTCTTGTTCAGTTCTCTTTTCTTGAGTTCCGTAAAAGCACAGGAAATCAATTTGTTTAATCCCGTTCCTCTTTCCTCCTTAAATTTGACCGTCGGGCAGCAAGATTTTTACGAAAAAAATCATAAATCTCCCTGATGTAGAAGCGGCGCAAATCATTCAATTCGGTAATCTGCCCGATTTGCAGCAAGACGGAAATTTGACATTTACCATTCCGCTTTTTGAAGATGCCTTGTTTAAAGCACAAGCAAAAATAGTAGAAGCTCAAAGTACCGAGGAGTACAGATGGATAGGTAAGCTAATCGACGGTGTCGAAGGTGACATTTCCGTAGTCTCCGACCCGCAAGCCGGCACTTGTGCCTACGTCGATTTAATCAATCGTACTTACACAATCTTTCCGCTCGGTGGAAACTTGGGTGTTCTTACCAAAGTAACTCACCAAGTCGATGCCGTAGTGTGTAGCCTGACTGAACCTCCTGAGAATACCGAAATACAAGAGTTTTGCGGCGAAAATCCTTCTTGCTCGGAAGGTGTAGTAGATGTGTTGGTTTTAGTAACCGATGAGGCACGCGATTTTTTTGCTGATTTTAATCCGCTTTTGGTTTCAATTTATGTCAATTTAGGTTTTGCAAGTGTCGATGCAGCCCTAAGCAACAGCGGCATTACCGATAAAAAAGTACGCTTTCGGTCAGTGGCTTTTGATTTTAATGATTATACCACAAGTCTAAGTGACCCTATTCGTAAAGATACAGAAACATTAGAAGCATTACCCGAAGCCCAATCAGTAAGCTACAAACCAAAACACAGACATTTTCCGAAAAATTCGTGATTACGGATTAAAAACCTAAACCATTTTAACTCAATCACGGAGAGAATATATCCCGATATATTCTCTTCGCTAAACAATACACAATGAAAAATTTATTTTTTCTGTTCCTCACCTTTTCTTTGCTCCTTCCTTTTGGTTGCAAAAAATATGAAATGCGGGTAGCGGATAACTCAGACAACGGCATAATGACGGCGGAATTTAACAATCGAACCGATTGGGAAGCTACCGGGTCAGCTAAAATAATCGATGACAAACTTTTTCTCGGAGGAATTGCTTATGTTGAAACAAATGAAGATTTTTTAATTATGAAAGAATTTGCCTCCTTCGAAAATTTACCGATTGGAGTCGGTAAATATAACCTCGAAGCAAATGACAGTTCAAATCCCGAAAATAAAATAATCAGATTTCGTACCATTTGGGATGCAGATGTCAGCGGTGATAAATATGTACCCCGTGCAAACAAAGACAATTGGATTCGCATTACCGAAATTGACACCCTCGCCGGCTTTGTACGCGGCACATTTGAACTCAATCTCGAAATAGAAGATGCAGATAACAAAACAATACCGAGCAACCCGGATAAGATAAAATTGAAAGACGGGCGGTTTGATATTTTGCTGACGGAGTGAGCGATGCCTTCCGAATTATGATTTAAAAGACCTCGTGAAATTCGATTTTTGCGGGGTCTTTTTTTAAGCAAAAGTCATTTCAGTTTTCAGCCCTTTTACAACACAATATAAATTTTGTAATTTTGTCGGTATGAAAAAACGCCGAACAAGAAAATACATTTTTGAATTTCTCTCGATTTTCATTGCTGTTATTTCCGCTTTTGCTTTGAATAATTGGAACGATAACCGCCGCGACCGAGAGGCTGCCGACAAAATTTTGACGGAAATAGCCAACGGTCTGCAAAAGGATTTAGAAGATATTGCGGTCAACAGCGGCGGGCACGAGAACGGTATCGACGCTTGCATTTTTTGGCGAAAAATCATCTTAAATCAGGAAGTCAGTCATGACTCCTTGAGAAACTATTATTTCGGACTGACACGAGATTTTTTCTCCGCACAAAATAATTCGGGCTACGAAACGCTGAAATCAAAAGGTTTGGAGTTGATAAGAAACGACTCGCTGCGCTACAAAATAATTTCTCTCTACGAGTATGATTTTACTTCGCTGAAAACTATGGAAGAAAATTATGCGGAAATGCAATTTCATACGAGTTATTTCAAAGAAATAAACGCATTTATCGCACCGCATCTCACTTTTGATGATAGAGGAAACATCACCGGAATTGAGACGCCGCTCGACCTGACCGAAGCCGAACGCAAGACTTTTCTGACTTACCTGTGGCGCATTAGACTGAACCGAATGTTCATTTTGCAGTATTACGAGACAATCAACGAAAAAATTGAGAATTTAATCGAGGAGATTGAGGAGGAGAAGGGAAGATAATTATTGCGTTTATTTTATTGCCGGTAAAAATTGTAACTTTGAGAAAAAGACTGCTATGAACACTACAAATCCGACTTACGACACTGTTTTTGAAATTTTAGCGGAAAACGAATGCATTGCACAACTCTTCCGACAAAATCGCTATTCGTCGAAGTTAGACAAGTTGTTGATTGCCCTTGAACGTTCCGACTTTATGGATGCCGACAAAATCACCGAAAATACAAGCACCGAGCAAATGAAGATGCGGTAAAAATTGTAAACAATATTCTTCATCAGTCAGGTAACTCTTCTGAGTCGCGCAAACTAATAGAAACAGAACGCGAAGCATGGCGAACGGTCAACGGATTTTGTGAAATGCGAAACGGAGAATTAGTGAATATTTTGGATGAAAAGAAAAATGCTTTAGCCGAAAAAGATAAGTTGATTGCAGAAAAATACAAACTAATCGATGAAAAAGACAAACTAATCGCCGAACTGAAAAGAAAACTGAAAGAAAAATAACCCCCAAGCCCAAAAAAAGCCGCCCGACCGGTAAGTCGAGCGGCTTTCTCATTATCAGCGCAGAGGCACTCCCCTATCGCCTGATCTGTATCCATCCCTGCAAATCTCTTTCTTCATCGCTCAGCGTATCGTCATTAAGATTTAAAATGTAATAGTACGTCCCGTTCGGCAGGTCTTTTCCTTCCCACTTTCCGTCCCAATCGTTTTGGTAATTGATGACGTTGAGCACGCGATTTCCCCAACGATTGAAGACCTGCAAGCGACTCTCCGTAAAGGCTTCGATGCCGTCGATGGTCCACGTTTCGTTGGTGCCGTCGCCGTTCGGACTGAAGCCGGTATAGACCAAAATGCCGGGGCAATTGACGGTCACAAAAATCCACGCGGAGTCGCAGCCGAGGGTGTTGCAGATTACGTATTGCAGCGTATCGGGCAGCCCCGCGTCGCAGAAATCGGGGTTCGGCACGTAGTTGATGCTGCCGTCCGGATTAAAGGCCGCTTCGCCGAATTGCGGCTGCACACTGATAAAGAAAGTGTCCAAGAAGCCGTTAATCGTGTCGTTGGCAAACGGATTGATAACCACCGGCTGATTTTGCCCCGTCGTCGTAGAGTCGGTTACTGCGACCGGCAAATCCAAATCGTTGACACGCACCGTAATGTTTACGTAAGTCGTATCACAGATGCCCAAATCGTCGCAGACGATGATGCAGGCCGACTCTTCGCCGGGAACTAACCCGTTGAAACTGACGCAAAGCGAATCCGGTTGCTCGGGCGTATTGCCGATGACCACTACCTCCGCCGCCGTACCCGACAGCTCGGGACAGTCGTTAGAAATCGAAACGAAATTCCCTACCAATTCCAAAGTATCGAAACACAAGGTATCGCTCATGCCGACGTCGAGCACGAGATTAAGCGTGTCGGTTTCCAAACAAGCGACCGTCGAAATCAAAGTGTCGCGGCAACCCGTTTCTTGGTCGATGAAAATAATTTCCTGCGTACCGGAAGGCACGATAATCGCCGTACCCGTCGGCGTAATCCCGATTTCCGAACCGAAACCGATGCTCGAACCGCTGATGATTTGCGTAATCGTTCCGTTGTAAGTATTATCTGTATTCGGACTCAAAACAAAGCCCAAAATCGGGTCGTACACCCACATCGCAGCGGGGTCGATTGCGTTGAAAATATCGTCGATTTCGCCGATAACCTCGATGGTGTCGGTAAAGTCGGTCTCGTTTCCGTTCGGGTCGGTAACGGTAAAGGTCACTTCGTAAGGTCCGAGTTCACCGCCGCCCGGCACGTTGACCACGGCTATTTGATTTTCAAAAACGGGGTCGCACACGTCGCGCACGCCCGTGTATTCGACGCCGCCGACAAAGATATCGGTCGTCATTAAATCTTCGCGCAGTATCGGCAGACAAATCTCGCCGCCGAGCGTCAAATCATCGCAATCAATCAGACCGCCGCCCACATTATCCAAAGCAAACAAGTCGTCGCACTGCTCGATGACCGTCAGATTGAAGGTCAAAGTTATGCAGCCTTCCGCGTTGCACAGCTCTAAGCAAATCGTGTCTTGCCCCAAAGCAACGGGGTCGAAAGTGATGCAATGCGTCAGGGTATCGTAGGTGAAAGTGACATTGCCGGTACCCAATTCGGGGCAGGTATTCACTACGCTCGTGCCGATGATGCCCGTGGTATCTACGTCATAATCTTCGAAGAGGCAGAAGGTTTCGGACTGACCCAAATTCAGCGTTTCTTCAATCGTCAAATCCTCAAAAACGATGCAACGCACATCCACAAAGAACTCTTCCGTGCAAGAACCGTCCGTCGCCGTGAAGACAAGGGTATGCTCACCCGGCAGCAGTTGCAGAGCCGCCGCGTCGTCGTTTTCACTGCACGCTACGGCACCGCCCGCGTAAGGTTCGCCGTTGTCGGTGATGGTGTAAAGCACCAAGTCTTCGACTGCGAGCGAGACGCAGAATTCAACCGGCGTATCGCAGTCCTCGGTGATGATTTCCGTCGGAGATAAGGCATCCAAACCGGGGCAGCCGTCGGGGTCGTCGCACAGCACATTGATATTCACCACATCCGTACAAGTCGTAATCGGGTCGGTGAAAACAATTTGGTGCGGCCCGCTCGTCAGGGTCAATGCCAAACCGGTCGAGGTCGTCGTTTCGGTGTAAACCAAAGCAAATTGCTCGCCCGCCGCGCTGATAAATAAGGTGTCGTAAATGCCGATGCTGCTGCCGTTGACTAAGCGTTGCGCATCCGCATCGAGTGTCCACATTTGCGCAATATCCCACACGTTCAGACTGTCGATGAGTTGCTGTGCATCGTCGAAAGTGCCGGTAAACGTTTCGCCGTTAATATCGACACTATCCGCCGTAAAGCCGCCTGCGGGAATATTCGAGAAGTCGTAAAAACCGCCGGCTTCTCCGTTTTCACAGGTCAGCGTGAGGTCGATTTCCGTACCGTTGTCCGTGACCGTATAGCCCGTCAGGTCTGCGCCGTTGAGGTCGAGACAGTAGTCAACCGGAACGTCACAGTCTTCCGCCGTGAGTTCGATGTCATCGGCAAGAATGAGATTTTCCGGACAGTCCGAAACCACGTTAATCAAGACCGTAAATGTCTCGCAGGCCGGTACACCGTCAATCGTGCTGCACACTTCCACACAGCCTTCGTCTTCCCCCAAAAAGTTGTCGTTCGGCGTAAAGATGAAGCAGGTATCGTTGAAGATTTCAAAAGTACCGTTCGTCGGCTGTCCGCAAATGCTGAGACTGTCAAAGTTCGGATATTCCGCCGTGATGTCGAAACAAGTCGTGTCCGGAACGTTTTGAAAAGTCTCGATTTGCAAAGTGAAATCACCGTCAAAAACGTTGATGCTGATGCTGTCGGTACAGCCCGTCGCATTTTCGGTAAAGACCAAAACGTGACCGCCCGGCTCTTGGAAAACGAAAGTCGTGCCGCCCGGCAATTGACCCAAAGCAGGCGTATCGTTACTCGTGTAGATTTCCGAGCCGTTTGTCACCGTCAAAACGCCGTAAGCCGTACCCGAGTCCGTATTTGTCGAGAAAATATTCATGGCATCCTCATTGAAAGTCCAGTCACCCGTCGGGTCGAGACTGCTCATCAGTGCCGCCAATTCCTCCAAATCATTCGCCGTTCCGCTGAGAATATTTCCGTCCACCAACCAAGTCACGGAGGTATAAGGCCCCTCGAAAATGTTGTTAATGTCGTAAGTGAAAATATCCGTAAAATCACAGCCGCCGATAGGGCCGCTGTACAGTTCGCCGTCCAGTACTACTTCATAATTGTCGATAATATCCAAAGGCAACAGCGGTACGCAGATGTTAGAGTTGCCCATGTCCGTCACCAAAACGGTGTCGCTGACGGCAATAAAATCCTCGCATTCCACCGAACCCGTAATCGACAAATAAGTGGTATCACAAAACTGCGGATTGTTGTCGTCGCAGTGTACAAAGCAAATTTCCGTCGTATTCAAGCCCAAGTTACCGGTCAAATCAATCGTCAAACAGGTATCCTGAATGCTGACCGCATCGACAAACTCGGAGTCGAAACCGCAAATCTCCGCCGAGACGACCTCGCCCGGCAGTTGCAAAAAGTCCGTTGTCATCAGGCAGGTATCGAATGCCAACGACGGCGCGATAATTTCAATCGTATCGACCGGCGGCAAGACCTGAACGACAAAAGTCGTCAGATTGCAATTCGTCGGTATCATATCGTCGCAGACCTGCAAACACAGCGTATCGAAACCGACAAAATCATTCAACGGTGTGTAGAAAACGCAGGGCGTGCCCGTGATAATCGGTGTCAGTCCGTCGGTCGCTTCGAGGCAATAAGCCACATCGCCGTTCCAGTTGCCGGCGAGCGTTGTCGTGTCGCCGCAAATGCTGTCGATAGTTGTATTAAAAGGTGTAACCAAGTTGACAAACTCGTCACTGTTATCTTCTTCGTAAGTAATCGTAATCGTGTCGGTGCAACCAATCGCATCTTCAAAAATAATCGTATGCTGCCCGAAACCGCTGAAGCTAAACAGCGAACCGCCGGCAACGGGTAATTCCGTAAACGGAAAAGTCGTCGTGTCGCCGTCGCCTAAATCTACGGTCATCGTGCTGTACGCCGCACCGTTTTCACCGCCTTCGATAAATTGATTATCCGCACTCAAAGTCCAGTTGCCCGCCGGGTCGTTGACGTTCATGCTGTCCAACAGGTCGGCGACATCGGTCACGACAAAACTGAAAGTCGCACCGTTGCAAATCCATTCCGTCACCGTAAATCCGGCGGCGGGTGCGCCGCTGACGTTGTACACGTAACTCGTATCGACGTCGCAGGGCGCGGGCGAAACGGGCGTTTCTTCTTCGTCTAAAAATACCGTGTAAGTTTCAATGACGGTCATTTGCGCAATCGGCACACAGTAAGTAAAATCTTCCTCAAAACCTGTCAAAGTCACTTCGCTTTCCGTGAAAATATCCGGACAGTCGGGCGTGACCGTTACGTTGAAGAATGTCGTATCGCAAACCGGCGCGGGGCTGCTGTCGTCGCAGTGAATGACGCAGACTTCGGTTTCGCCGAAAAAGCCGTCAGCCGGGTCGAAAGTCACACAGTTTGCGTCGAAAGAGACCGCGATTTGTGTGTCGTCGATGCCGCAAACTTCCGCCGTTTGAATATTACCGGGCAGTTGCAGCACGTTTTCTTCCAAGCAAACTTCTTCGGTTTCCAAAGTATTGACCGTGACATCGACCGTATTTGTCGGCGGATGAACCGTCACGATAAAGACCGTCGAGTCGCAGTTAATATTGCCGCCTTCGCCGCAAATGACGACGCAAAATTCGTCTTGACCGAGGAAATTCGTCCCCGGCACGTAAGTCGTGCAAAACGGGTCGGAAGACAACAAAGCCGCGCCGTTGCTCGGTATGCCGCAATCGACAATGCCCGTAATCGTCATGCCGTCGAGGTTTTCGCCGGTAAAGCAATATGCCTCCGTGTTCGTGTTTTGCGGCGTAGAAAGGAAAATAGTATCGCCTTCCGTGCCGGTCACCGGCGGGTTAACGACTACATCTTCTTCTTCCACTATAATCGTGATGGTATCCGAGCAGCCGTTGCCGTTGCTCGCCGTAAATTCGTAAGTGCCGACTCCGCCGACCGCAATGCAGGTTCCGTTGGAAACGGGCGCGGAATTAACCATCAGCGTCTCCTGTACATCGGTTTCGGTAACGGTAATCAGAATATCCCCGTAAACCGCGCCGTCTTCTCCGCCGACAATTTCGTTGCCGTCCAAAATCCAGTTGCCGGTCGGGTCCCACACGTTCATTTGCGCGACCAAAGCGTTAATGTCCGCTACCTCGCCGCTGAAAGTGCCGTTGTTGCACACCCAGTTATCGACGTTGTACGGGCCGGTCGAGCCGCTTTGTTGCAGGGCTTGGGTACTGTAAGAATAAACCGTGAAGTTATCGCAACCCGCCAGTTGTTCGTTATAAGGATTTCCGTCTAAAGTCAAATCGAAAATGAATACCTCCGCTACGGGAACGGGCACGCAGACTTTACCGCCCGGCAGCAAATCCGCCTCGTTGACAATTAAGGTCATTTCGGTGAAAATTTCCGTGTCACCGCCCGTCAAAATAACGGGGTTCAAAATATAAGGCAAAGGACAAGTTCCGTCCGCATTTTGCACAAAAACGTTGTATTCACCCGCACCCAAATCGTTGAAAACCTGTGCCGCTTGGTAAGTATTACCGCCGTCGATGCTGTACTCGAATTGCGTCGGGTCGATATTTTCGTTGGTGAAAGTCACCGTAATTTGTCCGTTATCGTTACCGCAGTCGCCCGGATTATTAAAACTCACCGAGTAATCCGGAACGGCCGTGCCGCCCTCGTCCGTAATCGTAATTTCACCCGCAGAGACTTGGCAGGTACCGTCGTCGTTTTGCGCAATTACATTATAAGTACCTACCGCGAGACCCGTAAAAGTCGGAAACGGTTGGAAAGTTACGCCGCCGTCCGCGCTGAATTGTACATTCGTGCCGCCGGTCACGTCGAGAGCAATCGTACCCGTATCGTTGCCGCAGCCGATGTTCGTTACGGTCGGTGCGCCGTTGAGCGTAATGCCGCCTTCTTCGGTCAACGTAACGGGCATCAAATCCGCCGTGCAGGTGCCGTCGCCGTTGCGAATGCTGACCGTATAAGTGCCTGCCGCCAGACCGTCGAAGGTGTTATTGTCATTGAAATTAATACCGTCGATGCTGTATTCGTAGCCCGTGCCGTTGCCGCCTTGCGCCGCTACGCTGATGACGCCGTCGGTCGCGCCGCAGGCGGGGTTGGTGTTTGCAATGATGCCCGTCGGGGCATCCGTTACCGTCAAAACCACAGGATTATTTGCGAAGAAAAATTCTTGGTCGGCAGTAATGTCTAAAGCCGAAACGGTGTAGTTGCCCGCACCGAGACCCGGAAATTCGGGAGACATTTGGTAGTCGATGCCGTCGATAGAGTACAGATATTGGAAGCCCAAAGGCGCCGTCACCGTAATCGAACCGTCGCTCGCGCCGCAGGCCGCCGGGTTGTTTGTGGTAATCGTCACCTCGGTAGCTCCGCCGCCGCCGCCGATGCTTAAAACCACCGTCTCGCCGATAACGGTACAGGTGCCGTCGTCGTTTTGAATGACAACCTGATAAGTGCCTTCCGACAGACCGTTAAAAGTGCTTTCCGCCTGAAAAGTCGCGCCGTTGTCGATGCTGAACAAAGTCGTGCCCGCGCCCGCGTCGATGAGGATAGAAATACTGCCGTTTTCCGCAAAAACTTCGGTCGGGTCGGTGGCGATAATTTCTTCAATCGTCGCACAGTTCGCCGCATCGGGAGCAGTCAAAATGATTTCCGCCTCACCGAAAGTTTCGGTCGAGCCGACGTTGCGCACGGTGATATTGTAAGTGCCGGGCGGTAGGTTGTCAAAAAAGTTTCCGGTTTGGAAAGTTACGCCGCCGTCGATGCTGTATTCGAGTTGATTATTGCCGCAGGGCGTTGCGTTTATCGTTATCGTTCCGTCGTTGCTGTCCGCTGTCGTTGGGTTAGTTGACTCTACTCCGCTGAAGGTCGGGGTGCCGTCTTCGTCCACCGTCACCTCGTTGCCCGCCGTCTCGCAGTCGGTATTTGCATTGCGCACCACGGGCTGATAAGTGCCTGTCGCCAAGTTGTTGATAATGCTGCTGCTGACGAAAGTCATACCGCCGTCCACCGAATATTCGTAAGGAGGCACGCCGCCCGTGACTTCAAAAATAATGTTACCCGTCGCCTCGCCGCAGAGGGTCGCGCCCGCCGTGACGGAGGTAATTTCGGGACTCGCCGGCTCCCCTACCGTTGCCGTGCCGCCGCTGACTTCGCAGGCAGAACCCGCCTGACGGATGACAATTTCGTAGCTGCCGGTCGCCAGATTTTCAAAAGAATTTCCGTTTTGGAAAGTCGCGCCTCCGTCGTTACTATATTCAAAAGTACCGTCGTCGTTGGTGACGCTGACGGAGATTAAACCCGTCGGATTTTCGTCGTCGCAGTTCAAATTGTCTTGGGTAAATAAGCCGCTGAAATTAGGGCTGTCTTCCGAGTTCAAAATGACCGTGCCCGCGTTAACCGTGCAAGTACCGTCGGCGTTTTGTACTAAAATATCGTAGCTGCCCGCACCCAATCCCGTGAACGAATTTTGCGTACCGAAAGTCGCACCGCCGTCATTGCTGTACTGCAAATCGCCGCCGTTACCGCCTTCCGCCGTGATGACGATGATGCCGTCATTCGCGCCGCAGGTCGAAGGCTGCTCGACCAAAGGCTGCTCGACTATCGGAGTGCCCGGCGCGGAAAGTTGGGTAAACATAGCCGGCGTCTCACAAGAGCCGTCGGTATTGCGCACGATAACGCGGTAAGTGCCGATACCGAGACCGCCGAACGCCGGGTCGGTTTGGAAAGTCGCGCCGTTGTCGATGCTGTATTCCAAATCGCCGATGCTGCCTTCGGTATCTACGGTCAATGCGCCGTCAGCCGCGCCGCAAGCGGTCGGATTAACGGGATTTAAGTTTGTAATAATCGTCTGACCGGGTGCGGTCAAAGTCACCGGCTCACCCAACACAGGGCAGGTACCGTTGAACTGATTGCGTACCGCAGGCGTATATTCGCCCGCATCCAAATCGGCGAAAGTGCCGAAAAATTTCCACGACAAACCGCCGTCTATAGAGTATTCCAAATCGCCGGTACCGCTGCCCGTCACGACGATGAAGCCGTTGTTATTATCGCAGCCGTCAGGATTTTGAAATTCTACGTTATCGACCGTCGGGGCTTCGGGTTCTAAAAGAGAAATCGCGCCGCCGTTGGTTTCACAGGTCGAAGAGGTGACCAAAATATTGTATTCGCCGCCGTCCAAACCGGAGAAAAAGTTCTCGTTTTGGAAAGTCTCGCCGCCGTCGATGCTGTACTGAAAACTGCCGTTGTCATTCGCTACGATAATCGAAATCGTACCGTCGTTGGTGTTACAGCCCGTCGGATTTTGGGTGTTAAAAGTCGGAACGGCGGGATTATCGCTCGCCGCTAATGTAATCATCGGACCGAAAACCGGGCAGGTGCCGTCGGTATTGCGGATGCTGACCTCGTATTCGCCACCGGGCAGACCGGTAAAATTGCCGTTATTCTGAAAAGTGATACCGTCGATTGAGTATTCCAAATTATCGCCCGTCGCCGTGACGGTAATCGAGCCGTTTTGCTCGGTGCAAGAGTTGGGGTTGGTTTGCTCTACGTTGTCGATTGTGCCTTCACTCGTCGTTAAAACAATCGGGTCGCTCGTTACGGGGCAGGTGCCGTCGGTGATTTGTACCGTTGCGGTGTAAGTGCCCGCCGCTAAGCCGGTGAAGACATTTTCCGCTTGAAAATTGATACCGTCGAGAGAATATTCGTAAGTATTTGCGCCCTGCGCGTTGACGGTAATCGTGCCGTCGGTCGCGCCGCAGTCGGTGGGGTCGGTAAATTCGACAGTCACCGTCGCCGTGCCCGAACCTAAGAGTTCGGTGCTGTTTTCGAGTTCTTCACAAGTGCCGTCCGCATTGCGAATACCGAGCGGATATTCACCTGCCGTCAAACCCGTAAAAGTGTCGCTGTCTTGCCAGTTCGCGCCGTTGTCGATGCTGTATTGGTAGGAACCGCTGCCGCCCGTGCCGCTGATGGTAATGCTGCCGTCGTTTGCCGCGCAGGAGGTCGCGGGCACTGCGTTAATGGCTTGAATTTCGGGAGTTGTCAAGGCGTTTACCGTAACGGTTTCGCCCTCGACTAAACAATTTCCCGCCGCATTGTTAATTGAAATCGTGTATTCACCGGGCTGCACCTCATTAAAGGTATTAAAGGGTAAAAATCCGCTGCCGATGCTGTAAATATAATCGCCCTGTCCGCCTTCTGCGGTGATTACGATGCTCGCATCGGTGCCGTCGCAAACGGTGGTTTGATTGACCGTTACGTTCGCAATAGTCGGCGCGGGAGGGTCGGCGAGGGTATAAGTATCACCGGTGACGGTACAAAAATTATCGCCCGCATCGACGACTACGGTATAGGTGCCGGGTGACAATCCGTCGAAGGCATTGCTCGTCTGATAGGTCAAACCGTTGTCGATGCTGTATAAAAAGTTGCCGTTGTCGTTGGCGACCGCAACGGAGATAACGCCGTCATTTGCGCCGCATGCCGTGATTTGTTGGACAAAATCATTCGGGGACAAATCGGGTTCGTTGCCGCCCGGCACGGTGACAGTCGGGCCGGTCACAAAGCAGGTTTGGTCGTTGGTGCGCACCCGCAATTCGTAAGTGCCGCCCGCCAAACCGGTAAAAACATTGGAGTCTTGGTAGTCGATGCCGTTGAGTGAGAACATTAAATTATTGACATCGCCGCTCGCCATTTCGACCGTAATGCTGCCGTCGCTCGCCAAACAAGAAGAAGGAAAATCAACGGTCGGATTACCGAATGCGGGTGCATCGGGTGCGGTCAGCAAAATTTCGGGACCGAAATCCACGCAGGTATCATCGTCGGCATTACGCACTGCGGTCATGTACATACCCGCGCCGAGACCGGCAAAAGTACCGCTGCCCTGCCAACTGTTACCGCCGTCGATACTGAACTCGTAGTTGCCGTTGGTGCCGCTGCTCGCCGTTAATACGAGCATACCGTCTGCCGCCGAGCAAGCCGAGAGGTCGGTCGGGGTAGCGGTGTCGAATTGCGGGCCGGTCGGTGAGGTCAGGGTCACCTGTGAGGGTTCGCTGACGCAATCCGTACCGTTTAAACGCACAAAAACGGTATAAGTGCCTTCGGAAAGATTGCCGAAGAAGCTGTTAAAAGTATAAGTCATACCGCCGTCGATGCTGAACTCGGTCGCGCCGTCGCCCGCCGCTTCGACGAAAATTGCGCCGTTGTCGGCGTCGCAGTCGGAAATGTTGGTGGTGCTGATATCGGAAATAACGGGTTGACTTTCACCGTTCACGATAACTTCACCGTGTGTCGTGGGGCAGGTGCCGTCTTCGTAGCTGACGACGGCATTATAAGTACCCGGAGCAAGGTTCATAAAAACATTTTCCGCCTGAAAAGTCGCGCCGTTGTCAATGCTGTACTGCAATGCTAAATTAGGATTGTTACCTTCGGCATTGAAGACAATATTACCGTTAAAATCCACGCAATCAGAGGACGCGCCGCTCGTGACCGAGATAATCGTGATGTCTGCCACGGAAAGCGCGAAGTAGTCGATGGCAGCGTAAGCCTCGGTTTTACTGAACGCCTCCGGGCGGTCGTGCGTACACGGCGCGGCGTCTGTCAGGTTGTCGGTAAAAACCGACTTTGCAGAAACGGATGCAACCGTTAACAGCAGTATGCCGAGAACCGTCATTATTTTTTTGCCCGAAAGGCGGGCTTGCGTGGTCAAGAAATCGCAGGGTACAAAGCGCTTCATGTTTTGTTGTTTAATATGTTCTGAATACAGACTAATGTGCGTATAATTCGATGCGTCTCTAAGCCCAAAGCGGGGAATTTTCTCCGGGTTCGAGATTGCAGAGTAATTGTCGTTTGTTACTTTTCTTTGAAAGAATTATGTTAGTCAGTTAATGCAAAAGCGGTATCAGACGCTTCTTTTGCTTATTTGTCGGGTTGATTCTTAGTGTTTCGCCTCTTTTTTGCGAGAGCGTCAGACACCCCGGCGTGCAACTAAAAAACCCTGTTTGCGACGTGCAAACAAGTACCGTTATTATTTTTTTCTCGTAAATAGTTGGTTAAATAAAGCAATGAGGAAGGACGACACAGCGGCGGCGGCAACGGGCAAGTCGGAATCGTAAACATGGAAAATGAACCGGCGAGGGCAAATTTTTTCCGTAATTTACATGTAATTTCAGACTCGGTAAAAAGCTGCATCTGCAGTTGTTTATCTCTTCATCGTATGTTTAAAAAATCATTAGAGTCACAAAATCCGACTTGATTTGTAGTTTTCAATAGCAAAACAAGGGGATTCGGTGAGTAAGAACGACACTTTTTTACTCGCGCAATGTTAAACATACACCTATTTATTCAATGTTATTTTTCAAAATTTGTACCAAAAAGACATTCAGGGTCTTCGATATACAAATTAAACAAATTTAAAATGTGAATAAACGCTTTTGTAATCCGAATAAGCGGGGGGAAGATGTCTTTAAATACTAAGGTAAGGAACGGGAACTTTCATAGTTTGCGCATTTTCGCGCCGTGGGCATAATGATTGACAAAAGTAGAGAGCTTTGGCGGCATTTCAAAGAAATATATGTTTTTTTTAGACGGTGGACGGTAGGACGGCAAACGGTGAACGGTGAGCCGGTTGACGGTTGACGGCGGCTTATCCTCACCGTAGCATCGACTTTAGTCGATTGGCTGATTGAAATCGGTGGACGGCGGACGGGGCGACTCTTTTACCGATTGAAATTACTTATAATCCCGTCGATTTTAGGTTGAACATTGCGGTTTTGCGGCAAAAAAGCTACCTTTGCGCCGTTTTTCGGGCAGCGACAAAAATCGAGTCGCTTTTCCCATTTACTTGACCAAATCGGTTTTCTTCCGCTTATGAATAAATTCTGCGGAACAATCCGGCAAAACAGAATTAAATCAATGAGCGGTACAAACATTACCATAAAAAAAGACTCCGTTAAAGTTCCTAACGACCCGATTATTCCTTTTATCGAAGGTGACGGCATCGGTCCCGATATTTGGGCGGCAGCGCAACGTGTATTCGACGCGGCGGTAGAAAAAGCATTCGACGGCAAAAGAAAAATTCACTGGAAAGAAGTCTTGGCAGGTCAGAAAGCCTACGACGCGACGGGTGAATGGTTGCCGCAGGATACGCTCGACGCGATGACCGAGCACCTGGTCAGTATCAAAGGCCCTTTGACGACTCCGGTCGGCGGCGGTATTCGCTCTTTGAACGTGGCGATTCGTCAAAAATTGGATTTGTACGCTTGTGTGCGCCCCGTGAAGTGGTACCGAGGTGTGCCTTCGCCGGTGAAAAAACCGGGTTTGGTGGATATGACTATTTTCCGTGAAAATACGGAAGACATTTACGCCGGAATCGAGTACATGCACGGTACGCCCGAAAACGATAAGGTGAAAAAATTCTTCATCGAAGAAATGGGTGTCACGGGCATTCGCTTCCCGGATACGGCTTCTTTGGGTGTAAAACCCGTTTCGGAAGAAGGTACCAAACGCCTTGTCCGCGCGACGATTAAAGATGCCCTGAAAAACAAAAAAGTGACTTCGGTGACTTTGGTACACAAGGGTAATATCATGAAATTTACCGAAGGTGCCTTCAAAACCTGGGGTTACGAAGTAGCGAAAGAAGAGTTCGGCGCGAAAGATTACCAAGGCGGACCGTGGCAGGTTATCGAGCATAAAGGTCGCGAAATCATCGTGAAAGACGTGATTGCCGATGCTTTTTTGCAGCAAATTTTACTGCGCCCCGCAGAGTACGATCACATCGCTACCCTCAACCTCAACGGTGACTACATTTCCGATGCACTGGCGGCAGCGGTAGGCGGTATCGGTATCGCACCCGGCGCGAATATCAACTACGACAGCGGTATTGCGGTCTTTGAAGCGACACACGGTACGGCACCGAAATATGCGGGGCAGGACAAAGTAAACCCGAGTTCGGTTATCCTGTCGGGCGTGATGATGTTCGATTACATGGGCTGGTCAAAAGCCGGTAAGCTCATCGAAAAAGGTATCAAAGCGGCGGTACGCAAGAAGCGCGTTACTTACGATTTCGAACGTCTGATGAAAGACGCTACTTTGTTGAAGTGCTCTGAATTTGCGGATGAAATTATTGAGAATATGTAAGAAAGAAGGTTGGAATGGTTGGAGTTGTTAGACTTGTTTGAGTTGTTGCGGCTTTGATTTCAACTTACCTTTTTCAGAAAAAAATCCTGTTGTGTTTTATTACGCAACAGGATTTTTTCATTATGTTTCTATACGACTATTCCAACGATTCAAACGACTCAAACCACTCAAACAAACACAGTCACGCAGGTTTAAACATTCTCCCGGCAAGCCTCATACAAATCCTCCCAACCTTTCCTTTCTTTCATGACCGTTTCCAAATATTCGAGCCAGACGTTTTTGTCGGTTACGGGATCTTTGACAATCGCACCCGTGATGCCGGCGGCGAGGTCGGCAGCTTTCAGTTTGCCGTCGCCGAAGTGTACGGCGAGCGTCTGACCGCTGTTCATGACACTGATAGCCTCGGCAACCGAAAGCGTGGAGGTCGGTGATTTTACCTTGTCGCGCCCGTCTTCGGTGCGCCCGCTGCGCAGTTCGCGGAAGATAGTGACCAATCTGCGGATTTCTTCAAGCGGGGCGGCGGCGGGCGGCAGTTCGAGACTTTGCCCGATGCTTTCTACCCGCGTTTTGACGATTTGCACTTCCTCTTCCAAAGTCTTCGGCACGGGCAAAACAACGGTATTAAAACGCCGACGCAGGGCGGAACTCAGCTCATTAACGCCCTTATCCTGCGTGTTGGCGGTAGCAATTAAATTAAAACCTTTCTTCGCGGCAATTTCCGTATTTAACTCGGGCACCGGCAGCGTTTTTTCCGACAAAATGGTAATAAGATTGTCCTGTACGTCCGACGGAATCCGCGTTAATTCCTCGATGCGCACGACCTTTCCTTTTTGCATGGCAGTCATCACGGGCGAGGCGACGACGGCTTTTTCGGTCGGCCCTTCGGAGAGGAGGCGGGCATAATTCCACCCGTAGCGCAGCGCGTCTTCGCTCATACCGGCGGTGCCTTGTACGAGCAGGGTGCTGCGACCGCAGACGGCGGCGGCAAGGTGTTCGCTGACGCGGGTTTTGGCGGTACCGGGGATGCCGACCAAGAGCAGGGCGCGGTCGGTGGCGAGGGTGGCGACGGCGATTTCCATGAGGCGGCGGTTACCGTAATATTTGGGGGTAATTTCCATACCGTTCTCGGTTTTTCCGCCGATGAGGTAAGTGACGACGGCGCGGGGCGAAAGTTGCCAACCGGGCGGCTTGGCGTTTTTATCGGCGGCGGCGAGGGCTTGCAGTTCGTGTGCGAAAAGGTCTTCGGCGTGCGGGCGGATGTTGTCGGTCATAAGTATTTTGATTTTGCGCAAAATTAGAAATTCGGGGTCGAAACGACCGATTTTTTCGCCGTTGAGACGCAAATATGTTTCGGAAAATGTTAAACCTGCGATTTACGACGGGGTTGGCGTATTTTTTGCATCGAAAAGAGTGTCTCGAACTACTTTTAAAGATTACTCTTATCCGCGCATTGTCATTCTTTCACCCGACCCGTTTCACGACTTGTCGATTAAAACTCTCGTAACGTATTTTAAAATCCGACAATTAGATTCAATCGAGCCAAAAATGATTTAAATGCCAATCAAAATAAACTACATCATCTTAGCTTTCAGCCTGTTTTTTCTTTCGCTGACCGTTCCGCAATCTACGAAAAATAAGAGCTGTACCGACTCTTCGGATTCGTCCGAAAAGCAAACGGAAATACCGAAGCGACTCGAACGCAAATTTCGACGCGACGCCGCCCGCCTTGCCCTGCGCCTGACCGCCGAGCAGGAAGACCTTCGCTACCAAAATATCGAAATACCGCGCGGTAACATCGAAACTTTTTACGCGCTTTTAGCCGGTATTTACCTCGACAACGAAACGGCGCAATCCATCGCCGATTGCAATGTGCACACTTTTCCCAATCCTTCCATCGACCGCTTTATCGTCATTTTTGATAAAACCGTCGCCTGGGCAGAGCCTTTGCAAATGGGCATCAGCGAGACGGACAGCCGCGAAATCAACGAACTGCTGGACGAATATAATCTCGTACTCGATAAGCACGTGCAGTGGAACGACACGCAAGACGCCATCACCATCCGCTCGAAAGAACCGCTGAATATGGCCGCGCTCGCTAATGAATTTTACAACGTGGAAGGCGTCGCGGAAATCGACCTCGGCGTGCCGGAAGTGAGCGGCAACGACATCCAAGTGCGTCGCATCGAAGCGGGCTGGACGGTAGAATATTACCTGCGTTTCGGGTCGCAAATTACGGGCAACGGCAAGCAACATGTCTGGACGTACCGTGCGGAAGACAGCGGCAGCGTTACGATGTTGAAAGAAGAAGGCGACCCGATTCCGGAGTGGATGCGGTGCGAGTTGAATCTGCCCGGATTTATGGTTGGTAGTTGATAAATGGTTGGTAGTTGGTGGTTGTTGGTTGATAGTTGCGGAATAATCTCCCGCTTTAAGCGTTACCGATCTTATCAATTTCGACTTCGTTCCTTTAGTAATTGTTCTTGGTTTCGCTGATGTAATTTAATACGAATTATTCTTTCTTCAATTCTCTCCCGACGCCCCGCGCTTAGCCAAAATACCGGCGAGAATACCCGGGAAAAAACGTTTTAAAAATACCCCGAGTTTTTCCTTTCCGCCCACGTAAATTTCTCTTTCTTCTTTTCTTATTGCTTGCAAGATGCGCTGTGCCAATTCCTCGGGCGACATGCCGTTTTCCTGATTTTCGTCCATTTTTCCCGCTTTTTTCCCGTCACTGTCCAAAGCATTTTTAGAAATATCCGTGCGAATATAGCCCGGGCAGACCAGTAAAACTTTAATCCCGTGATGTGTATTTTCCGCCCGCAAAGCATCGAAGAAGCCGTGTAGCGCGTGCTTTGCCGCCGAGTAGGCCGACCGCTGCGGCACGCCCATTTTCCCGCTCAAACTGCTCATTGCCACCAACATGCCCGACCGCCGCGCCACCATACCGGGCAGCACCGCTTTGGTCAACGCCACCGTTCCGAAAAAATCCACGTCCATGATACGTTTATCGACTTCGAGACCGGTCTCTAAAACGGTGCCGCGCTGTGAAATGCCGGCGTTATTCACCAAAATATCGACACCGCCTTGGGTCGCTTCGACTTCTTTACCGGCGGCGGTGACGGCATCGTGTTCAGCAACATCCAAAGGGCGAATGATGATTTCGGGATTGCCCGGACAAGTATTTTTTACCCGTTCCAGTTCCGCGACTCTCCTACCGGAAATGATAATTTTGGCTGCGCCCGCCTCGGCAAATGCGTAGGTCAGGGCTTCGCCGATACCGGACGATGCGCCGGTTATCCAGATGGTTTTATTTTTTATTTGCATAATTTGTTGTCGGTTGTCGGTTGTCGGTTGTCGGTTGTCGGTTGTCGGTTGCCGGTTGCCGGTTGCCGGTTGTCGGTTGCCGGTTGCCGGTTGCCCGACGCGGAATATTTGCGTTCATCAGCAATTCCCGGCTTTGTAGAGACGTGCGACAGCACGTCTAAGGTAAAACGGGCATTTTAACACACAGACCTTTTCTTTTAAACCGTATCTGATTTTGGTGCTCGACCTACCCGAGATGCGTTTTCCCGCGTCTGTACACACTCGGCGATTAGGCTTGTCCTCTGCCGGTTTCGTTTTTTCACGGCAAGACGTCGCAGTGCAACGTCTCTACGTGCCCGGCGGTAGTGATTGGCGCGGAACTACCCAACCGCCCAACTTCCCAACCCCTCAACCTCTACAAGCCAAGCAATCGCGGAAATAATAACCTCATTTCAATCGCCCGTTCCCGGCTTTGTAGAGACGTGCGACGGCACGTCTAAGGTAAAACGGGCATTTTAACACACAGACCTTTTTTTTTAAACCGTATCTGATTTTGATGCTCGACCTACCCGAGACGCGTTTTCCCGCGTCTGTACACACTCGGTGGTCGGGGTTGTCTTGCCGGTTTTGTTTTTTCACGGTAAGACCGCGCAGTGCGACGTCTCTACGGGAGTGTTATTTTATAAAAAGCGAAGTATAAATAACAATATTTCGTTATTTTCAAAGAAACGGAAGACAATAAACCTAAAGAAAACAGAAACCGCAAAGCAAATCATTTCACTACCTCAAAGCAATGGTAAATCGTACATCGTAAATCGTACATCTACTGCCAAACCGAACGCATCTCGAAAATCTTTACCTCCGTCGCCTTTGCTTCACCGCCGAGGGCAAAAATTTCCGCGCGGTCATACTCTTCATTCGGAAAGAAAATATCGGTTACAGCGATGCTGCCGTCGTTGATGAAAGTCTCGGCGGAAGCACGGTCGAGCAGGATGTCGAATTTTATTAAATCTGCATTTTCGCTCGTTTCCTGTCCTGCGGTCAACATTTCGGTATTGTGTTTTTCTGTGGCAAATTTATCCGAAAAACCGAGGTCGCCCGACTCGGTGCGGTCGCTGAAAAATCTTTTGGTTTTTGCGTCATAACCGACGCGATACTCCTCTCCCGCTTTGTTGAAAATGCGCAGACCGAATTCCTGTGCCGTGGTTTTGCTGCGGTCGATGGTAAACTGAATACGGCTTTGCACGACCTTGAAGGGCACTTCCCCCGTCAACAGGTAGCTGTTTGCAAAAGTCTTTTTTGGTAAAGAATGCGAAGCTTTTGCTAAATATTCGACCTCGCGTACCGGGCGATTTTGTAGGCGATATCCGGCGGCGGTTTTGTGCAAAGTCAGGGTGCGCGGAATGGTCATGGCACCACGCCACGTTTCGGTCGGCACTTCGCGGGCGTAGTCCCAATTCGACATCCAACCCAAAAAAAGGCGGCGACCGTCGCGGGGGTCGATATTCGACCAAGTGACGCCCGCGTAATTGTCTCTGCCGTAGTCCATCCACACCCCTTTTCCGTTTTGAATATCCTTTTCAAAAGCGGGGTCGATGATAAATTCTTTGCCGTTCCAATCGCCGATAAAATACTGCGTGCCGGAGCCGCCGTTGGGTGCGCCGGGATTTAAACTTAAAATCAAAACGTATTTGATTGCGTCGCTGCCCTCGACCCGCAGCGGGAAAATATCGGGGCATTCCCACACTCCCGCGCGGTCGCCGTATTCATTGCCGAAGTCGCTGAGGTAAGTCCAGTCTTTCAGATTTTTCGAGGCATAAAAACGCAGTCGGTCTTTGGCGGCAAGCACCATCAACCATTGATTGCGGGCTTCGTCCCAAATAACTTTGGGGTCGCGGTAGTCTCTGATTTTTTCGGCGTTGGGGAGTACGGGATTACCGGCATATTTTGTCCAAGTGCGCCCTTTATCGGTGCTGTATGCGAGACTTTGCACTTGGTGGTCGCCCGCGTCGGTTTTTTCTTTTTCGGCATCGTGGTGCGTGAAAATTGCGACTAAGGGCGTTTTATCGTCTTCGCCGAAACCGCTTGTATTCTCGACATCCGCGACGGCGGAACCGGAGAAAATCGTTCCTAAATCATCGGGGTAAAGCGCGACGGGCAGATGTTCCCAGTGCAGCATATTTTTGGAAACGGCGTGCCCCCAGTGCATCGGTCCCCACACGGTACTTTCGGGATGATATTGATAAAAAAGATGGTATTCTCCGTCAAAATAAACCATACCGTTGGGGTCGTTCATCCATTTTTCGGTCGGTGAGAAATGATATTGTGGGCGGTATTTTTCGTTGTATTTTTCTTCGGACATAGGTTCGGTTTTTTTCTCGACTGCGGCGGTCGGTTGCGGCTTATTTTCACAAGCAATAAAAAGCAAAATCGAGAGAAACAGAGAGAAACGCATGGTTTGATTTTCGTTTTAAATAAAATCCCGCGCAATGTGCTGAAATTAACCGGGAGTACAAAAAAAAGACCCACAAAATAAATTGTGAGTCCTTTTTTGAAGTTTTACAAAATCGTTTTTTTTAAGGTTGAGTAATCAACAAGGACGGAAACAATTCCAACCTTTCCAACCACTCAAACCTTTCCAACCTTTATCACTTCTGCACCGTCAAAGGCATACTTTCCTTCACCACGCCGTCCTTACTTTCTACCGTGACAAAATAATTACCCGAAGAAAGGCGGTTGACGTCGAAGTTGAATTTGTTAAAGCCCTGCTTGACGCTTTTCGTAAAGTTGCGGTGTATCATACCCGCCGCACTCACGATGCTGACCTGTGCGTTGAAGTCTTTTTCGCTCGTCACGACCAAGTTGGCGTCAAAAACGGCGGGGTTCGGATAGACCTTCATGTTTTTGACATTTTCGTACTTGATGTTGACCTTTTTGACTTCCGAATAGGTGAAATCACCGTTGGCATCGACCTGCTTCAGGCGGTAGTAGCTGTCGCCTTGGTACGGCTTGTCGTCCTGCTCGAAATAGTCGGTATTACCTTCCGTATCGACCCCCGCGCCTTCCACGCGCATGACGTACTCGAAGTCGCTGCCGTTGCGGCTGCGCTCCACCTCGAAGTGAGAGTGGCTGTACTCCGCAGCGGTTCTCCATTCGAGATTGACGACGCGGTTGTTTTGCGGTTTTGCGTTGAAAAAAGTAAGCGAAACCGGCAAAGCCGCACCACCGTAGCAGACCGGGTCGATGGCAACCTGACTGTCCACAATACCGCTCACCTTGCCCCATACGTTGGAGAAAGTAGCCATCAAAGCACCGTCGCCGCTGCCTAACCAATCCTGCAAAATGGTCGAATAAACCTGACGGTAATCGTATTGCTGATTTTGCAGATTGATACCGTATTGCAAATCGGAAAGATTATCGTTGGCACCGCTGACACCCGCACTGACACCGTTACCGAAGACAAACATCGGCGCAAAAGTACCGTGGTCGGTACCGTTGTTTCCGTTTTCCGCCGCACGACGACCGAACTCGGAGAAAGTACAGGTCATCACTCGATCACCGATACCCAAACCGTCCAAATCATCGTGGAAAGTCTTCACGGCACTTGCCAACTCGGAAAGTTTGTCCGCGTGCCAGCCGATGGAAGTCGAGCCGACCTGCACCTGATTGTCGTGCGTATCGAAAGAGCCGATATCGACGAGGAAAACTTTAGTCTGCGAACCGCCGGCGAGCAAACGCGCTACGGTTTTCAACTGACCCGCCAAGCCCGTGCTCGGGTAGGTCATAGAGTTGCTGCCGTTGTTAAAAACACTCGTAATGCGAGCAGCATAAACGTTGGTGTTGTCTTCGATAAGTTGAATGTAGCTCAACTCGTCGCCGTAATCGCCGCCGGGCAAATTCGCAATCGCCTCGTTACCGATACCTTGTACCAGGTTTTGGTATTGAGCCGGATTGACGCCCGTCAGATTGACCGCTGCGGTATATTCCGATGCGGTTTTAAAAATCATCGACTGCTTTTTGTCGGACAACTGAATGCCGAGCGGGTCGGGATTTCCGGAAGTCGGATTGCCTACCAAACCCGGATATTCGTATTCCAAATAACGACCGATCCAGCCGGAGGTCAGGTTAAAATTAGCGGCATCGCTGTCTCCGCCCGTCAGCCAGAGGTCGGTGGATTTGAAGTGCGAACCGTTGGTATTGGCGTAGCCCGTACCCTGCACGAGGTGCATTTTGTCGTTGTCGTACATGTCTTTCAGCGGAGCCAAAGCCGGGTGCAGACCGAGTTGGTCAACCTGCGGAATAGTGGTGTCGAGGTTGATGAGTGCGCTTTGATTCAGCGCGATATTCGGACGCAAATTATTGTAAACGTCGATTTGGTCTAACGGCACTACGGTATTGACCCCGTCGTTTCCGCCGTGCATATTGATGAGTACCATGACGCGGTCATCGGCGTCGCTACAGTTGAACGCGCTCATCATCAGCGGAGAGGCGACGGCGCGGATTGCCATGCCGTTAAGCATCATCGGAGCGGCGGCAGCGGAGGTGTATTTAAGGAAATTTCTTCTTTTCATGATGAAAATATTATCAATTCAACGGATGGGAAATCTATTGAAATCGTTTTTTAATTTATTGAATGTGTGGTTTGTCCGTAAAATTTGTGAGTTGTTGGTAGTTGGCGGTTGATAGTTGATAGGAAAAATTTCCTGACCGGCTGTCAACTTTCTTTACGGCAACTTTGTCACATTGAATTACAGAGCTGAACCTGTTCGACTGCGGCTGCCGCTTTACATGATTTGGAACTCCTGGGAGTAAACCAAACCTTTAAACAAGCGGTCTAAAGCAATGCGCACGCCCGTGTCGTCGCCGGAGGAAAGATAACCTGCCCACTCACTGTTTGCCCATTCATTCGGCAGAATACCGGCGAGGAAAACGTCATTGGTGAGGTAATCCAAACGGGCGGAGTCGGGTGCTTCGGCGAAAAGGTAATCACACAATTCCGTCACCATCAGGGAGGCGTTGGAAGGGTCGGAAACAACACCGCCGTACTGTACAAAATTCACCATGTCAAAAGTTACACCGCCGAGCGTACCCCAGCTGAGAATACGATAGCCGGTCAAAAACTGCTCGGGAATTTTGTAACGCGCGATAATGGTCGCGCTGCTGAACCAATCGCGGTTGTAAGAGGGGTCTTGGTAGTAAGCCGCATAACCCGCCACGTTGTCCGGCTCCAAAAGGATGAAATTCGCCTGACCGAGCATCACGTCTTTTACGGAGTAAGACCAAAAAGACTCGTAATTATTCATGGTATCGGTCAGCGGATTCGGCGGTTGAATGTTGAAGAAACTCATGGTGTGCAGCACATTATCGAGCGGAGATTTGATGAGTTTACCGATATTTTTATCGGAATTTTCGCCCGCGCCGTCGCTGAAAAAGTGCTGAGATTTGAGCAAGGTTTGTACCGTGACGGTCAAATCATAATTATTATTTTTGCAGATTGTCGCCAAGGGCTGAATAATGCTGCTTTCGACGGCGGGCGTAATTTCATAGCTGACAAAATAGCGATACAAACGGCGGCACAACGTCACGGCGGTAGCGTCTTGGTCGAAAATCATATCGACAAAAGTCTCCAATTCATTCCAAACACCCGCTTCATCCGTGCCGGCGTCGATGGTCTGATTACCGAAAGCGGAACTGAACGTTTTCGGATTCGGGTCGTGGTGCGTCAACAAGACAAAATTGCGCGTGATGCCCGTATCCGGGTCGAGGTGGTCGGCATTTTCGCGGTCGCCGAAGCGGAAACCGGTCAGCAGACGGGCGGCTTCCTGCACGTCGTCTTCGGTGTAATTGGTGTAATTGCCGGGCGCGATTTGCGGGCCTTTACCGATGGTAAAAAGCTCCATAAACTCGCGGGCAAAGTTTTCATTGGGGTTCCATTGGTGATTCCAGCGATTATCGAGGTAATCGGACATAATATTGTCGGTCACCATTTTATGCGCGAGCGTCTTGTAGCTGCCGAGGGCGTAAAAACGCAGCAGACTCAAGTAGTCGTACATATATATGGTGTTCGCGGCGTCCGTATGCAGAGCGAGGTACTGGTGCAGAAAAATCATCATCTTGGAGACGATGGATTCGTCATTGTACATTTCCTGCAGCCACCATGCGCGAATGTAGTTGCGCTGTTTCCATTGTGACGGTTCGACGGCGTTGGGGTCGTTAATCCACGGTTGACCGGTCTCGGCGTTGAGCGGTTCGGTGAGTTGCAAAGGTGTGGGAACGAAGAGTGCATCGACGGCCTGTGCGGCAGTCATGACGGCAAAAGATTGGATGCGATCGGCGGTCACTTTGTAAGAAGCGCGACGCAGCAGATGCTTAGCCAATCTTTCTCCCAGTAAACCTGAGTGCGGGTCTAAAGAAGCCATAAATTTTATATTTAGAATGTAACGGAATTAGTCAAATAATTTACCGACTCGCCGGCAAGGGCGGAACAGCAAATAAAGCAAACAGGAAGAAAATCAGGTAACTGAAGGCGGTGTAGTATTGCAAAAAAGGGTAGAAAAACGGAGGTTAGTTAAGTTTCGGAGGAAAGCTCTTCGGGTGGTTCGAGGGTAGGATGTGGCGAAGTTAGGGATTGTTCTGAAAATTTTCAAGAAATTCGGGTAAAAATTTAATATTATCGTATATGTTAATACATTCATCCCGATACGGGTAGAATTTTGTCAAATCCGACTGTTTTTTTTTTAATTTTAAGGAAAAATTATCTGTACACACCAAAAGCAAGGCGGGCTGCATCTTTTATGCAAAAACAAAGTACCGAACGACGGAAATTTACTTTTGCAAGCGGAAAAATGTTAAGATAAACGGTAACTGATTTAAAATAGGATGCCGGATTCTTTTTTTATTCCAAACTTTTGTCCTAAAATTGCGAAATGAAAACCGAATGTCCGGTTTGCGTACTTTTTTAGCGCATTGTTCTTCACATATTAAATCGAATGCAGCTACGGTCAAACACAAGACAAGGTGCTGCGGCAGCAAAACAAACCGAAAATGAAGATAGTTATTAATTTGATTTTGGCAGCGCTCATCGTTGTCTTTGCTTGGGTTCTTTTCAGCAGTATCAGCGAACCGATTAAGTTCAGAGATGAAAAAACGAAGCGCAAAAATCGCGTGGAAGCGAAATTGAAAGAAATTCGCAGCGCACAGGAATTGTATCGCGGTGTGACAGGTGAATTTGCGGGCAGCTTCGACACCCTGCGTCAGGTGCTTTCGACCGGTAATTTTCGACTCATCAACGTACAAGGCGACCCGGATGATCCGACCAATCCGGAAGCGGTCATTTACGATACCGTTTTGGTGCCGGCTATCGACTCCGTGCGCAGTCTCGGTCTGACTTTGGAAGACATCGAGTATGTGCCTTACACCGACAAGCAGAAGAAATTTACCATTGCCGCAGATACCATCAGCTACCAAAGTACGGTCGTACCGGTGGTGGAAGTAGGTGTTAAGTGGGCGGATTTTATGGGTGATTTTGCCGATAAAAAATTCAAGAAATACGACAGCAGCTATCAGCCGGGTTCGGTGATGAAGTTTGGTGACATGAGTTCGCCGCAGTTGAATATTTCGGGAAATTAGGGCGGGTTTATTTGTTGATGCGTTTATTTGTTTATCTGTTTGATATCCTTTGAACGAATAAACAACTCAACAGATAAACAAATAAACAATACAAAACACCGAATGATTAGTTTTGAATTGACTGAACCGACGTTCAGCAAAAAAAAGACTTCGGACTACGAACTGTCCGTCCTGCTCGGGGCGGACAGTTTGTCGTATTGTATCACGGATAATAATCGGCTCGTGCTTTCGGTGGTTAAAGAGGATTTGCCCGAAGCAAAAGAAGGCGAAACCTACCCTACCCGCGTCGAAAATTTGATACTGCGCAACACGCTTTTACAGCAAACTTACCGCCGCGTCAGCTTTGCAATCTTTAATACACTTTCTACTTTCATTCCCGAAAGGTTGTACGACAAAGCGCAACAAAATGTCTATATCGAGCGCATGCTGCGCCTGCCGGAGGGCGCGGAAACCCACCAAGATAAGGTGGCCGGCATCAAGGCACACAATGTGTATGCGACCGAAAAGGGTTTGATGCCCGTTTTGAAAACTTACTTCAGCGGCGCGACCATCCGGCACATTGTCACTCCGCTGACCGCCGCGCTGCGCCGCCGGTCACTGCTCGACGCAGAGCAGGAAAAGACGGTCTTTCTGAACGTCAACAGCGAGTGTCTGCAAATTTTTCTTTTCAACGCCGGCGAATTGCTGTTCTGCAATACCTTCTCCTACTCTTCCTCCAAAGATTTTATTTATTACGTGATGTTGGTTTATGACCAGTTCGGTTTGAAACCCGGCGACGTTCCCGTCGTATTAAGCGGTGATATTCTGACGGACTCGGAAATTTATCATTTGATTTATCGCTACATCAAGCAGGTAAAATTGATTGAGACACCCGAAAATATCAGCCTGAGCGGACAGTGGGTCAATCGACCGGCTCATCGGTTTTTTGATTTGTTTACGTTGGGGGCGGTGGACGGTTGACGGTGGATGGTGGACGGAAAAGAACTTTGCTTCAAATCAATTTTCTTTTCACATGAGTATCTGTTTCCTGTTTTTTTTTGAAAGATTTTTTATGCAAATCAAATTTAGCGATGATGTTAATTTAATGAAAACTAACGAAGTCAGAGCAGAAGTCTAACGTCTAAAATCTAACGTCCAACGTCTCTAATCCAATCAATATGACCGATTTTGATACACCACCCGCTTCCGAAGACGATGACTCTCCGCCGATTTTTCGGGACTGGAGTACGCTTTACGCAATCGTCCTGATTTTGCACGCCTGTTTGATTTTCTCATTCTATTTGTTCACGGCTTATTATAATTGATATATTTGTCTCAAAAGAAAATTTCGGAAAGGTAAAAGGAGGCACGGAAAAATTCACAACTACAACTCAACACTATGCACCCGATTGACTGGGCAATAATGATTGCCGTGCTTACCGCTATCGTTCTGTACGGCATTTACAAAACCCGCAAGATTAACTCCATGAAGTCTTACCTGCGCGGCGACCGCGACCTGCCCTGGTGGACTATCGGGCTGTCGGTCATGGCAACGCAGGCGAGTGCGGTGACTTTTCTTTCCACGCCGGGGCAAGCATTTGAAGAAGGTATGGGATTCGCGCAATTTTACTTCGGGATGCCGATTGCAATGGTGTTGCTTTGCATTTTCGTGCTGCCGATTTACTACAAACTCAACGTTTATACCGCTTACGAATATCTGGAAGGTCGCTTCGACCTCAAAACGCGGACGCTGACAGCCATACTTTTTCTGATACAGCGCGGCATGGCGGCGGGCATTACGATTTACGCGCCGGCGATTATATTGTCGTCGATTATGGGCTGGTCGCTGTATATTACCATCATTTTTATCGGATTTATCGTGATTTTTTACACGGTTTCGGGCGGTACGAAGGCGGTGAGTGTGACGCAAAAGCAGCAGATGATTGTCATCCTGACGGGAATGGTAGCGGCGGCTTTAATTTTGATTTATAAATTACCGGCAAATATCAGCTTCGACGATGTGCTGGAAGTAGCGGGAAAAACGGGGCGTTTGGAAGTGATAAATTTTGATTTTGATTTGAATAATAAATACACGATTTGGACGGGCATGCTGGGCGGTGTCTTTCTTTTCCTCTCTTATTTCGGAACCGACCAATCACAGGTGCAACGTTATTTATCCGGCAAATCTCTGGCACAAAGCCGACTCGGTTTGTTGTTTAACGGTATTTTTAAAGTGCCGATGCAGTTTTTGGTGTTGTTTACGGGAATTTTGGTTTTCGTATTTTTTCAATTCGAAAAACCGCCTTTGCACTTTAACGAAGCCAACGTGCGCATCGTCGAAAGTTCGGAATATGCGGAAGATTATGCCGCCATTGAAGACATTTACAATCAAGTCCACGCCGAAAAAGAGGTCGCGGCATTCGTGCTGACCGACGCGGTAGAAAGCGGAACGGAGGAAGAAATTACGGCAGCGGAGCAGAAATTTAACGGATTGCTGTTGACCCAAAAACAACTGCAGAACGCCGCCAAAGAAGTTATCCTCAAAGCGGATAACAGCTTGGAAACCCGCGACACCGACTACGTTTTTATCACTTTCATTATGAATTATCTGCCCGTCGGCATGGTCGGGCTGTTGATTGCCGTCATTTTTTCGGCGGCGATGTCCTCGACTTCATCGGAGCTGAATGCGTTGGCAACTACCTCCGTCATCGACCTGTACAAACGCAGCGTGGCCACCGATAAGAGCGACAAACACTACCTGTTTGCTTCCAAATTTCTGACCATCGTATGGGGTTTAATTGCTTTATTTTTCGCCGTTTTCGCCTCGCTTTTCGACAATTTAATCGAAGCCGTCAACATCGTCGGCTCGGTTTTTTACGGCTCTATCCTCGGCATTTTCGTCGTGGCTTTTTTCTTCAAAAAAATCGGCGGCACGGCGGTCTTTATCGGGGCGGTGATTGCGGAAATACTGGTGATTACGCTGTTTTTAATGGACAGATTTGAAGTGATTGATTTGGCTTACCTGTGGCTGAATTTTATCGGCTGCTTACTGGTAATTTTCTTTGCGTCACTGGTACATGCGGGAACGGAGACGGAGTTCAGACGGTCGTAAATCGCTTTAAAATTAAACTGAACGGAAGAAAAAAATCTAAAAGAAATACCGACCGCTGAATTGCGGAAAAAAGTCGAGCGGTTCAAGTTCATTTTCGGCATCTTTCTGATTGTCGTAAGTTATTTGGCTTACAGTATTTTTGAAAGTCATACCGCAGAAGAAGAATTGAGCCTGTTCCGAGTCCTTTTCCTATTCGCGGCATTAGGCGCAATATTTTCGGCACACAAAAAATACGCAGAGATGAAAGAAGAATTGGAAATGAGAAAAGACTAAAAAAAACGGTAACGAAGCACAAAACCTCGTTACCGTTTTTTTTTAAGCAGCGCACCCGTCCACCGTCAACCGTACCACCGTTCACCGTCTCTCAAACATCCGTCACCAGCTTATACTTCGGGTCTTCCAAAACATTCACGTCGATGATTTTATCCGCATTTGCCAACAGGCGGCGGCAGTCCTGACTCAAGTGTTTGAGGTGTACCGTTTTGCCCTGTTTTTGGTAGCGTTCCGTGATTTTATTCAGGGCTTCGATTGCGGACATGTCCACTACCCTGCTTTCCGCAAAGTCGATGACCACTTCGTCCGGGTCGTTGAGCACATCGAATTTTGAGTTAAAAACCGACACCGAACCGAAGAAAAGCGGACCGTAAATTTCGTAGTATTTCACGCCGTTTTCGTCCGTACGCTTGCGGGCGCGAATGCGTTTGGCATTGTCCCAGGCAAAAACGAGCGCCGCGATAATGACCCCGACAATAACCGCCACGGCGAGATTGTGCAAAATCGCCGTCACCAAAGTCACCAAAACCATCACAAAAATATCGGATTTCGGCATCTTGTTAACCGTGCGGAAACTCGCCCACTCAAACGTTCCGATGGCCACCATAATCATCAGTCCGGTCAAAGCCGCCATCGGCATCTGCTCGATGAGTGAGGCCCCGAACATGATGAAAACCAACAACATCAGCGAAGCAAAAATGCCCGACAAACGCGCCCGCGCCCCCGCCGATACGTTAATCAAACTCTGACCAATCATCGCACAGCCGCCCATGCCCGAGAAAAAACCCGAGCAAACGTTGGCGATACCCTGTGCGACAGCTTCCTTATTGCCGCGTCCGCGGGTCTCGGTAATTTCGTCAATGATGTTAAGCGTCAGCAGACTTTCAATCAAACCGACCGCCGCCATAATTCCCGCATAAGGCAAAATGAGCACCAGTGTGTCCCAACTCCAAATAATATCCGGAATGTGAAAAGGCGGGAAACTGCCCGCAATGCCGTCTTCACCCGAGCGCAACACGATGTCTCTGACCGTCGTCGTGTCGATATTCAACGCCGCCACAATACCCCAGATGGTCAAAATTGCCACCAAAGAACTCGGAACAGCTTTGGTCAATTTCGGCAAACCCCAGATGATTAACATTGTCAGCAGCACCAAACCGCCGAAAATCAACAACGGCGTACCCGTCAGCCAATTTCCGCTGCCGTCCTGAAATTGCGCCAACTGCGAAGTACCGATAATAATCGCCAAACCGTTGACAAACCCGAAAATCACCGGATGCGGCACCAGACGCATCAATTTTCCGAGCTTCATAAAACCCGCCGCCATCTGAATGATACCCGCCAAAATGACTGTGGCAAAGATGTATTCAACGCCGTGCGTTTTTGCCAACACTACCAAAACGACCGCCACTGCGCCCGTCGCGCCCGAAATCATGCCCGGTCTGCCGCCCAATACGGAAGTCACAAAACCCATGACGAATGCCGCGTACAGCCCCGTCAAAGGCGACAAACCCGCAATCATGGCAAAGGCAACCGCCTCCGGAATGAGTGCCAAAGCCACCGTCAAACCCGACAGGATTTCGGTTTTGTAATCGACTTTTTGGGAAAAATCAAAGAGATTCAAATATTTAGTCATCGTGTAAAATGTAAGATTTGTAACAGATTTTTTTTATTTGCTTGTTTAAAAGTTTAGGGGGTTTAGGCGTTTAAAAGCCTCTCGCGGCTAAGGTATCGAGCAAAACCGCACAACACTTGCGTTCTGACGTATTTATTGGTTTTCCAAAATAAACAAGCCTTCCTGCGGACGCATTGCACGCAAAAAGGCAACTTAACAACAATCGTTTTTTGTGATTATCGGTGGCGGAAAGTAATATTCGGCTGTAAAAAAGGACGGTTTTTCAAATCGGGCGCAAAGGTAGGTTTATTTACGCAAGGAAAAGAGTTAAAGTTGTTTTTTTAGCTGCCCGTTTAGCTTCAATGCCGGAAAAATCTCTAAATATTGCGTTAATATTTTTAACTTTGATTTTAATCACAAAACCTTTCCCAAAGTTGCGGCGTTTTTTAAACAGACTCCGCGCCGAAAGGTCGAGCCGACTCAAACTAAAATTACAGAAGATGCCCGTCATCTTTTCTCATTTAATTTAAAAAATAAAATATTATGGCATTTGAATTCACGGATGCAAATTTCCAAGAGGCAGCATTAGAAGGCGGCGTCAGCGTCGTAGATTTTTGGGCGGAATGGTGCGGTCCCTGCCGCATGGTGACTCCGATTATCGACGAACTCGCAGGAGAATACGAAGGCAAAGCGACCATCGGTAAAGTCAATGTGGACAACAACGCGGAGGTCTCTCGCAAGTACGGGGTGCGCAGTATTCCGACAATTTTGATTATCAAAGACGGCGAAATCGTCGATAAACACGTCGGTACGATTACTAAATCGGCTTTGCAGGAGAAAATCGACACTGCTTTAGCGAACTAAAAAAAAGCGGCTGTTTCGTTACCGAAACAGCCGCTTTTTTTTGGTTGATGGTTGATGGTTGTCAGTTGATGGAAAGTAAGGAATTTTTGCATGTTCTCGTTTGGGTTATCATGTGTTACGGAGTACTTTCCTATCATTTCCGTCGCCCCGTTACCAAACGCATGGCGAAAATGATTAGAATTGCGCCCAGCGTTCCCGATAAAATCATGCCGACGATATTTTGCGGCACTTTTACTCCGAATGTATCATAAATCGTGCGCACGATGCCCGCCCCGGGTTCGATGCCAAGCCAATTAAAAATCATGCCGCCGACCACCGCGCCTGCGATGCCGAGAATGGTATTAACTAAAAATCCGCTGTTGGCGCCGCTCATAATGCGTGATGCCAATCCGCCGCAGACCGCCCCGACGAGTACCATGACGACTATTTTGATGATTTGTGGAGAATCCATGTTTTTTTTGTTTGAGTAGTTAGTAAAATTTGCTTGGTTTGCATTGTAAATTTCTCGCGGCAAAGCTAAGGAAATTTACGGAACGTCGGCACTTTACTGCAATACTCTGCTGACCGCCTTCACTATCAAATCCGCCGTCGTGTAACCGTTGGAAACCAAATAATAATCCTCGCCCTTGCGTAAAATCAAACTCGGAAAACCGCGCACGCCCATCGACTCAGACAATTGAAAATCCACTTTCACCAAGGCCTTCATCGCCTCGGAGGCAAATTTTTCTTTAAATTCTTCCGGATCCAAGCCGTACTTTTTTACAAGCGGCAAGTAGCTTTCCACCGTATTCATATTCGCATTTTTTTCGTAAAAGAGCGTTTGCAAATCCGCGAAAAAATCTAACTCAATACCGGGTTTCATGCTGCGCACCACATGCACGGCACGCGACGGCGGCTCGGTGTCATAGACATAATCTTCCTGCAAAATCTCGTAAGAAAACGGCTGTCCGCTGCGCTCGTGCACCTCTCGCCAATGACCGCGCAAAAAGCCGGCGAGGTCTTGCATCGTTTCGGTATTATAAGGTCGCAGCCCGCCCGTAACTACCTGTATATCAACCTTTTCTTTCAGTTCATTTACAGCCTTACTCAACTCGGGCGCAAAGCCGTAGCACCATGAACACATCGGGTCGCCGACATAAATTAAAATGGGTTTTTCTTGAGCGGTAGTCGTGTTTTGCATGAGGAGTGTTGTGATTAAAATCAGGAGATATTTCATTGGATTTTGGTTTGTGTTGTTTGAATTGTTGGAATTGTTTGAGTCGTCTCGGTGACGCAAATTTACCGTTTTTTTATACAGAAAAGCACCACTTTGTACAAACGCGGGAAAACGCGTCTCCGCGCAAATTAAAACCCAAATTTTCGCAGCAAAAAAATTAAAGCGAAAAGCCCCCCCGTCAACCGTCCACCCTAAAACCGTCCACCGTCAAAAAACCTCAAACCAAATCTCACTCCTCACCCCGTCTTCATCCGTCAAAGTCAAAAGGTGCTTCCCCGCCGCCGGCAACAATTCCATGTCGTGAAAATCGGTGGTGCTGCCGAGATAATCTTCGTCCAAATACCAAAAAATTGTCTTCTCGGGTTGACGGTGCGCGACCGAAAAAACCGTGCGGCTGCGTTCTCCGTCCAAGTCCTTCGGCACGGAAATTCTCGCACCGCGTTTCGGGTAAATGAATTGCATCACCGCTCGGTCGTCCCCACCGCGACAGCCCTCCGCAAAGGGCGGCAACGGTCGGTAAGCCGGATGTCTTTTACGATAATAATACTCCGCAACGGGCGGCAAAACGAAGCGCGATGCCAAATTCATTTCCGGCGGCGGCAGACAAGCGGAAGTCACGCGCTCGCCCGTCACGGGGTGCAGCGGAATGATTTTATGATAGTCGCAAACCCGCGCCTGCAAACCGCCGTTCGGCATAAATTCCGTTTTTTTCGGACAATCCGCACCGGCACGCCAACCGCTGTTTTCACAAATTTCAAGCTCCGTCATCTCGTCGAAAGGCGGCTCGAACCACGCATTATTCGTCGGCAGTATTCTGAAAATATCGAACAAAACGGGCGCCGCCGCCTGAATGCCGATGCAGCCCGGTCGCCCCTCCCCGTCCGCATTGCCCGCCCACACACCGACCGCGTATTCGGGTGTCACGCCCACCGCCCAGGCGTCGCGGAAGCCGAAACTCGTCCCCGTTTTCCAAGCCACGGGAAAGCCGCTGCCGTAACTCGTCCACGCATCGTGACCGTCGGGTCGCTCTACGTGCTGCATGACTTGCAGGGTTTGATAAATGCTCGCGGCGGTTAAAACGGGAGCGGTTTTGAGCAGTTTTCCGTCGTTTTTTGTCTCTTTTTCCCGTCGATATTTTGCTTTTTGAAAATCATTTTTGCGGTACTCTCCGCTCTGTGGCTGAAAATTTTCGAGCGTGCGCGCCATGCTTGCGTAGGCGTTGGTAATGTCCCAAAGGCTGCCCTCCGCGCCGCCGAGAATGAGCGACAAACCATAGTTATCGGGGGAGCGCGTGATGGTCGTCAGCCCGATATTTTGCAGATCTTTATGAAATTTTTCGACGCCGTATGAACGCAGCAGATGGACAAACGGCACATTCAGCGAACGCTGCAAAGCCCGATCCGCCGCTACCCTGCCGTCGTAATTTTCGTGATAATTTTCGGGACGATAACCGCCGATATTCGACGGAATGTCGATGAGCAGACTTTGCGGTAAAATCGTTCCGTCCTGCAAGGCCTGCGCGTACAAAAACGGCTTTAAAATACTGCCCGTGCTGCGCGGTGCGCGGATGATATCGACGTTTTCGCCGTGTTCTTTTCCCGTGTCGGGGGCATTGCCGATGTAAGCCAAAGTTTCGCCCGATTTGACGTCGATGACAAGGGCGGCGAGATTGTGAATTTGGTTGTATTTCAGTCGTTCATTCGCGCGTTTTATCAAGTCCGTAATTTGCTTTTGCAGACCGCCGTTGAGCGTTGTATTCACGGGCGGTAATTTGCCGTATTTATCCGGCGGCAACTCCTGTAAAGCACGGTCAGCAAGGTGCGGCGCGAGGTCGGGCAGCGGCAAAGGAGCGGCGGGCAGCGGTTCGGTTTTCGCTAAATCGCAGGTCAATTCATCTATCTTTCCCGCATTTAACAATCTGTCTAACAGTCGATTACGTTTTGCAAAAAGTGCTTGCCGATTGCGCCCCGGATGAATGAGTCCCGGACTGTTGGGCAGCACGGCGAGGGTCGCGGCTTCTCCCCACGACAGCAGCTCGGGTCGTTTTTGGTAATAGCGATACGCCGCCGCATCGAGTCCGACGACATTGCCGCCGAAGGGCGCGTGCGAAGCGTAAAAAGCTAAAATTTCGGCTTTGTCATAAGCGACTTCCAAGCGCGTTGCCAAGCACATTTCCGACAACTTTTGCCACAGAGTGCGCGGCGGATTATCACGGCTCAAACGCACGGTCTGCATGGTTAAAGTACTGCCGCCGCTGACGATTTTTCGTTCTTTGATATTTTGTAAAAATGCCCGCCCGACCCCCCGCAGGTCGATACCGAAATGCCGGTAAAAACGTCGGTCTTCAAACTCGATTATCGCCGTCGCAAACTTAGCCGGCACCGTATCACGCTCGGGAAATCGCCACTGATAATCGGCGGCAATGCGGGCGGAAAGCAGATTATCGTCGCGGTCTTTAAGGACTAAACTGACGGGCTTATCGAATAAAGGAAAAGGCAGGCTGAACCACCACAGGACGGCAAGCAGGAGAAGTAAAGCAATGAAGTATTTTTTTTTTATACGTTTAATATCGCAAAAATAAGGTTTTACGTTTTCAATTTTGGTAGGAAAGATTCGCGAATTTTTTTCCCCGGCTACTACCCCGGCATTTACATACCTTGAGAGGCGAGCCGGGTTGAAGTGTTCCGTGCCGTTGGCACTCGCGGGAGAGAAGCACACATTATCGGAGGTAACACACAATGTTCAACGCAAAAACGAAAGCCCTTCGTACATCGTAAATCGTAAATCGTACATCGCCCCCCCCCTCGTACATCGTAAATCGTAAATCGTACATCACCGCACTTCCGTCAATTTATAATAATCCCGCATGACCATTTGAAAAGTGCTGCGGTCTTTTCCGTCCCGCAAAATCGGCACGAAGTTACCTTTTGCGGTTTTGACTTCCATGGCTTGTTTGTCTTTCATAGCACCATAGATTTTGCCCGCAAATTCGTACATCGCGGGGCGGGTGCCGAGTGGCAGTTCGTAGTAGCCCGAAAGCGTATCGCCCTGTGACCAACGGATGGTCAAGGTATCCGACCAACCGTTGCGATAAGGATTTTTTTCGATAAAAATGTAGGCTTCGTCTTTCATCCAGTTGTTGACGATGACGGGGTGCAGCACGGGGCGGTCGTCTTTAAAAGACAGTTTACGGTGCCGATAAAGGTCGATGCGCGTGCCGGGTTTGCGCTCGCGGTAGTAGTCGGTGCTGCGAATGTTGTTGAAGTACAGGCGGCTCGGGTCGGTGGTACGAAATTGCTTATCGCCCGTAAATTCCCTCTGCGGCTCGGGACTCGTACAGGCGGTAAATGCGGACAAGAAAAGAAAAACGGGAACAAGAAATTTCATACGGAAATCAAGATTTTGAAAAGAAGACAAGCCGATAAGAAGCAACGGCGCGAGACAATTATAACCACAAATTCAAAAAATTGTTCCTGCTCCCCCCGTCAACCGTCAACCGACAACCGACAACCGTTTCAATGGTGCTTATCCTTCATCACAAAATTCGCCTCTTTGACACCGGGATAGTCCGCCAATTCGACGAGCAATTTATCCGCACGTATCGACTCTTCGTCAAAACCGACTTTCCAAGCCGTTTCGCCGTCGCGTTCGTGTTTGTCGTTTAGTTCCAAAGAATACCGGGAAAAAGCAGCCTCCACGGTGCTGCGTTCGTAGCCCGGATTGAGGACGACGAGCAATTCATCGGTCATAATAGCATCATCGACATCGCCGGCGCCGGGTACGTGTTTATGCGTACAGCCGGCGGTCAAAAAACCGAGAAATAAAAACAGGAAAAGCAGTGATTTCATTTTCAAAATTTGAAATAGAAGGTAAGGATTTTTGATTACAAAAGCAGGCTAAGGTTCGTCAATTTGCCTCCGTCACCTCCACAAAATTTGCTTCTTTGACGCCGGGGTGATTGACCATTTTGACCAAAAGTTTATCGGCACGTATCGTATCTTCGTCAAAGGAAGCAATCCACGTGATTTCACCGTCTTTTTTGCTTTTTTGGTTAAGTTTGACTTTGTATTCTCTGAATGCGCCTTCAATGGTCGTTCGATTGTAGCCCTGTTCTAAGACGACGAGCAGTTCATTGATTAAAATATCGTCATCGACATCCGCCGAGCCGGGTACGACTTTTTGGGTGCAGCCGACGTTTAAAATACCGAGCAGCAGAGCGAAAAAAATCAGATTTTTCATAATTGTTTTTTTGTTTGTTTTCTTTCGGATATGGGCTATAAAACTTTGGGCGGGGAAATGTTCGATTTTGTCGGAAGTGAACGAGGCATGAAGAAGGGAGTCGCAGTTTAAATCGGTTGCCAAAAGCACGTTTACTCAAAAGGTGACTTCGAGTCACCCTGTGAGTAAATTCAGCTTCAACCTGATACCAAAAACGGTCACACCTTCCTCTCGGAAAATGCAACCGTTTTTTGTATTCTTAAAATTTCTGCCCTACGACATCCCCAACAAAAAGAAAGTGCCGTTCACTTTATACTGCGTCATACCCGCCGGAATTGCTTCGTCGGGGGAAGACTTTTGGCGAATGAGGCGGTAAACACCGGGGTAACTTTGACCGTCGGGCATCGTAATCGTCGCTTGTTTGCCGCCGATAGCATCGTTGACCGAAAAAATCAGCATGTAGCCGATAATGCCGTATTCCGGGCGCTCCAAAAAGGCAGCCGCCTGAATACAATCCGTCATACCGAGCGAGCGAATCGGGCTGTCCAAGACGAGTTTATTAACGGTGCTGATTTGGTCGTAAGACTCGGGCACCGCCGATTTTTCGATGAGTTGACTGTTTTTTCCGTCCGCCGTGCCGTCGCTGACCATAATCATGAACTGCTCGTCGGTGGGTTTAAATTGTGCATTTGCGGCGGTAAAAAAGAAAACCGCGCAGCAAAAGGTCAGTAAATATCTCATAATTTGTTTTGTATTTTAGTTTGTGTTTATCGCTAATGATAAAACCCGACGACGTCGTAAAGTTCGTTAACTTATCCGATATTTCCGTGCTTCGGGCAAAAAAAGGCAAATTAGGTACAGTTTGATAAAGCAAAAGACGAAACGCACGACGCCCGTTTTACAGACGCAAAAGTCGTGCTGTTTCATAACTTTTAAGAAAATTTTATCTGACCGCAAAGTGTCATTCTTTCCGTTTATCCCCGCCCTTTCGACGGCGATTTCTACTTTTGTCACATGAAATTCCTGCCCCTTTTACTACTACTTCTTTCTTCCTGCATTTTGTGCGCACAAGAGAATACCGCCCTGCTTTGTGCCGACGGCATCGACAACGACGGCGACGGTGATATCGACTGCGCCGACAGTCAGTGCGCCTCGCTTGCCGTCACCGCGCCCTGCGACATTTGCCCGACCGGCGGCAGCTTCGCCGATGTGGTTTTAGAGTACAGCTCCGGCTGCCCCGCTTCCGACCCGCAGCCCGAAGGTATACTCGGAGTCGCGGATTGGATTTATACTTTCACGGACAGTCCGGAGGCGGTTTTTTTGGGTATCAACGGATACATTAAACTCGGTTTTACAAATAACCTGCTGACCAACTCCGCTACGGACGCACCCGACTTATGGATTTTTGAAATCGGCGATTTAGTAGAACCCACCGACATCGCCCTGCGCCCCGTCGATGCGTTTACGCAAAACACCTTAATGAGTCAAGGCATCACAGACACCGATGCAGACGGCTATTATGAATTTGCGACCGTCGGCGGCGCGACTACCGGCTTGGACATCGACGCGCAGGTTTCCGCCCCCGCCGGGCTGCTGCTCTTCGATGCCGTTAAGATTACCGACAGCAACGCTACGAGTTGCGATACCGGCTCGCCCGGCGCGGACATCGACGCGGTGTGTGCAATTAGCTCCGTGCCGATTGACTGCAACGGAACGCTCAACGGCACCGCAATTTTAGACCTTTGCGGTGAATGCCTCGAAGCCGACGACCCGAATTTCAATCAATCCTGCGCCGACTGCGCGGGCGTACCGAACGGGTCGGCGGTCACGGATGCGTGCGGCGTTTGCTTGGAAAGCGACGACCCGAGTTTTAACCAATCTTGTACGGATTGCGCCGGCAGCGTCAACGGCAGCGCGGTTATCGACGACTGCGGCGTATGTTTAGAACCCACCGACCCGACCTTCAATCAATCCTGTACCGACTGCGCGGGCGTACCGAACGGCACGGCGGTTCTCGACCTTTGCGGCGACTGTTTGCCGCCGGACAGTCCCGACTTCAATGCGGTTTGCCTCGGCGAAAAGAAGATTTTTATCCCCGACGCTTTTTCTCCGAACGACGACGGCGTGAATGATTTTTTCGGAATTTTTAAAGAACCGAACCTCTTAGCGACCGTGGTGAGTTACCGTATTTTCGACCGTTGGGGCGGGCTTGTTTTTGAAAAAACGGATTTTGCTTTTTCGGAAACGGAAAACTTTTGGCGGGGCGATTTTAACGGAAAAGAAGCGGACGAGGGCGTATTTGTGTATGTGATTGAAATTCAATTCGGCGACGGCACAAGGGAAGTTTTTTCCTCTGATGTGTCTCTGCTGCGCTGACCGAAGAATTGTAATAACAAACCAAAAAAGACTCTGATTTATCAAAAGTAATTTGACTTTTTATTATTTCGATATGTGAAATTCTCTACTTTTGCGTCGTTATCAAGACATTTGATTTTGCCGAAATTATTTTTTCAGCAAATAAGAATCGCGCAAAATCATAAAAACCATTCACCCGTGGAGTTCAGAAACCACATTAAAAAACGGGGCGCAACCGAAAAGCCTGACGAGTAGGACTTTAAAACCTTTTAAAATGTTGAAACAACTGAAAACTTTCTTAACTCTTTTTGCCTTTGCCGCTTTGGTATCGAGCTGTTCTTTGACTTTGCCCGTCACCGCGACTGCAAATGCGGTAGGCAGCAAAGTAGGTACCGCAAAAGCGACCGGCTACCTCGGCATTTTGTTTTTTGACGCGGATGCAAGTATCCAAACCGCAGCGAAAAACGCCGGCATCACCAAAATTTCTACGGTAGATATCAAAACTACCAGCGTACTTAACCTCATCGTTACTTACGAAACCATCGTAACGGGTGAGTAAATACCTTTAACCGGAAGACCGATTTTTGCGGTCTTCCGGTTTCTTTTCTCCGTTTTAATTGAAAAAATTACACGCTTCCCGCTTCCTATGATTCTACGCTGTCTCCTGTTTTTCTCCGCTCTTTTTATTTTTTCCTGCAATAACACCGCTCCCGAAAATATCCTTCCTCTCTTCCACGATGCAGGTTTTACTTTACACCCGGGTGAAAAAAACGTCCAAATCATCCCCAAATTCCAAAATAATTGGCAAAAACTCACCGACACGCTGTCGATTCCGCTTTTTAAATACATAGAAGGTTCAGATTATCGAATCTACGCCGGCTTGCCGTACAATACGGATTTGAAAAAACTCAATGCCGTTAATCTTTTTCCCAATCAATTGAAAAACGCACAAAGCGACCCGACCGCTCTCTATCGTACTTACGATTTAGATACGCGGTACTTAGCGGAATACTGCGTTGATTATCAAGGCAATTTACTTTATTTTTTAACGGAAACCGACTCTGCCGCCCGACGCGATTCGCTTTTTTCCTCCGAAAAATTTGCCGCTCGCATCGTCTCGTTTTAATTCAAAACCATTTCATGAAAAATCTTTTTCTTCTCTTTTTTTCACTGTCCTTCGCAGCGGGCTGTCTTTCGCTGAAACCCGGTGCCGCCAAAGCGGGCAAAAAATTATTCGAGACTTTTTATGTCGGTGAAGAAGGCACGCAGTATTTTATCAAGCCTTTGCAATTTGACGGAACCGACGAAAAATCAACCTTGCTGCCCGATTTCAGTTTTCGACAAAATCAGAAAACGGCTTCCGGTGTCACCGTAAATTTTACGATTCTCAGCCCTGATATCAAGCAAATTTGTGACAGTTTGGTGTTCAGCGACAACGACGTAGATTTTACCGTTTACGAAAATAAAGTGCTGTTTAAAGAGAAAACCAAAGACGGTTTTTCTACGCGCTTCTCGGGAAAAGGAAAGTTAAGCGATTTGAAAAAATTGATACAGTCTTCGGATTGGCAGGTAAAATTTTACGCCGAAAATCAAACCGACATTTTCATCGCAAATAAAAAAACAAAAAAGAAAATTCAGGCTCTGAATGACAACGTATTTGTTTTATTCAGATAATATTCAAGCAAAAAAATTCAATGAACGCTACACACCTTCGCCTTATCGCACAGAACTTAAATCTGTCCGAAAAAAACGTTAAAGCTACCCTTGCTCTGCTCGCCGAGGGCGCGACTATTCCCTTTATTTCCCGCTATCGCAAAGAAGTGACCGGCTCGCTCGACGAGGTGCAAGTCGCTGATATTCAGTCGGAAAGCAAGCGATTGGAAGACATCGACAAACGCCGCGAAAGCATTCTCGGCAGCATCGAAGAGCAGGGCAAACTGACCCGGGATTTGCGCCGCCGCATCGAGCAGACTTGGAGCATGACGGAGTTGGAAGACCTTTATTTGCCCTACAAACGCAAACGCAAAACCCGCGCCGACACCGCCAAAGAACGCGGTTTGGAGCCGTTGGCAAATTTTCTGCTGATGCAACAAAGCGACGACGTAGAAAAGAACGCCGCCAAGTTTTTGACCGACGAAGTGCCCGACATCGAAGCCGCCCTGCAAGGTGCCCGCGACATCATTGCGGAGCAAATCAACGAAGATGAAAAAGCACGGAATACCGTGCGCCGTGCCTTCAAACAACAGGCAACCGTCAAAGCCAAAGCCGCACGCGGTAAGGAAAAAGAAGGCGAGAAATACAAGGATTATTTTGACTTTGAAGAGCCGTTAAAGAAAATTCCTTCGCACCGATTGCTCGCCATTCGACGCGGAGAAGACGAAGGATTTTTGCGCGTCGGCATCTCGCCCGACGAGGAGGAAACGGTGTACAAATTGGAACGTGCCTTTGTGCGCAACAACTCCAAAGCCGCCGACCAAGTCTATGAAGCGGTCAAAGAAAGCTACAAGCGCCTGTTGTCGCCGAGTATCGAAACGGAATTTCGAAACAAAAGCAAAGAAATCGCCGATGCGGAAGCCATTGAGGTTTTTACGCTGAATCTGCAACAACTTTTACTCGCCGCACCGCTCGGTCAGCGCCGAGTTATCGGTCTTGACCCGGGTTATCGCACGGGCTGCAAAGTGGTGGTTTTGGATGAAAACGGCAATCTGCTGTACAATACGACCATTTATCCGCACCCGCCGCAAAAAGACGAATACGGCGCAAAAAAGGAAATTGAATACCTCGCGGAAAAATACCAAATTGAAGCTATCGCAGTCGGCAACGGTACGGCGGGGCGCGAAACAGAGGCATTTTGTCGCGGACTGAAATTCGGTCGCCCGGTCGATATTTTTTCCGTGAATGAAGCCGGCGCGTCGATTTACTCGGCATCGGAGGTGGCGCGTGAGGAATTTCCCGACCAAGACCTTACCGTGCGCGGTGCGGTCAGCATCGGTCGCCGCCTGATGGATCCGCTCGCGGAGTTGGTGAAAATCGACGCCAAAAATATCGGAGTCGGTCAGTACCAACACGACGTAAATCAAGTAAAATTGCGCGAAAGCCTCGACCGCGTCGTGGAAAGCTGCGTCAACTCGGTCGGCATCAACATCAATACGGCGAGTAAATCTTTGCTCACTTACGTCTCCGGTCTCGGCCCGACGTTGGCGCAAAATATTGTCACTTACCGCGCCGAAAACGGTGCGTTTAAATCTCGTGCCGCCGTCAAAAAAGTACCGCGCATGGGCGCGAAAGCCTACGAGCAAGCCGCCGGTTTCCTCCGTGTGCGCGATGCCAAAAATCCGTTGGACAATACCGCCGTGCACCCGGAAAGTTATAAAGTCGTGGAGCAAATGGCAAAAGATGCGGGCGTAAAAGTGCAGGACCTCATCGACAAATCGGAGCTGCGCAAAAGCATCCGGCTCAAAAATTACGTGACCGAAACCACCGGCTTGCCGACGCTCAACGACATCATGCAGGAGCTGGCTAAACCCGGTCTCGACCCGCGCGGTCAGGCAAAATCGTTCTCTTTCGCCGAAGGTATTCACAAAATCAGCGACCTGCGCGAAGGCATGGTCGTCCCCGGCATCGTGACGAATATCACCAATTTCGGTGCTTTCGTGGACATCGGCGTGAAGCAGGACGGCTTGGTGCATATCTCACAACTCGCCGACCGTTTCGTCAAAAATCCCGCCGACGTGGTCTCGCTGACGCAGCAGGTAACGGTACGGGTAACGGAAATCGACGAGCGGCGCGGACGGGTGCAGTTGAGTATGAAAAATCTTTGATTCTTGTTAGAGTTGTTGGTTTTGTTTTGTTTGAATTGTCGGAGTCGTTGGAGTGGTTTTGGGTCGGTTTAGTAAGTTGCAAAGAGAGGTGTTGACCAACATGGTTTTAGAGTCGATTGCTCGTCACAAAGTGACAAAATACACTTTGATTATTCCGATACAATCAAGCGAGAACAGCAACAACTCAAACAATTTCCAACAACTCAAACAACTCAAACTTTTTTCAGGCCACCGTCAGCCGCAAAGCCCGCAGCCCGTCCACCCCTTGCAGCGCGCCGAGTTCCGTTTCTTCGATGTCTGCGGTGATTTCTCCTTTTTCGAGCAGATATTTGGCGTAGCCGAGGTATTCCAAACGGTCGCGCTCGGTGGTGTACACGACGGCTACTTTTCCTGCCTGCGTGATGCGTTCTTCGGTGCCGCGAATGACGGCTTTGTCGATGCGTTTTTTCAAAATTTTGTAGCGCACATTATACGCACCGTCCACGTCGAAATGTTTTTCGTCGAGCAAAAAGCGGATGCTGACGGGCAGCGAATAGACAAAGATCATCTGTGCGGTCGTGAGCGGAACGGGCAAATCTTTTTGTAAATCAGCGACGATGCGGGTCACCTCGCAGAGGGTTTCGAGTTGCCACAGGCGCAGATTGGAGATGTGCAGGTCGGTAAAATTTATCTTGTGCGAAATAGACTGACCGGCGTAAATTTCAAATTCCACGCCGTCGGTTGCGTACTTTTCGTAGTAGTGCGGCACGATTTTTTGGGCGTCGATTTGTTGCTTTTCGAGGTAGCGACCGATTTTTTTGTTGAGCATGGAAACGCTCGTCTCATAGTTTTTACGCTTGTCGTAAATGATGTTGAACTTCGGGTCTAACTTCTTGAAATACAGATTGATACGTCGCAGCATTTTATCGCTGTTCCGCAAAAATTCAAAATACGGGTGAATTTTTTTGTGCAAAAAATCCACGATTTCCGACTCGTCGCTGCTGCGCAATGCGTCGGTCAGCCGGACGATGAGTTCCTTTACTTCCTGCAAATGCAGCTCCGTCAGCGGGAAGGCGGTGCGTTTTTCGGCAAAAAGCAGAACGTCTTGTACGGCACGTAAATTTTCCAGCAAATCCAATTGTATCGACTCGTTTCTGATGACCGAACTGCCCACAATATCCGCCTGCCCGTACAGCGGATAAACATTCGGAAAGCGTATCGGTAAAGCCTGCAAATTTTCGTTATCATTGGACTCGCGTTGGTTCATCAAGTCGTAGGCGTGCTCGATAAATTTCCACTCGACGCTGCTGTGCAAAGTTGTGTATTCTTCTCGAATAACGGCCTCGATTTTATTGTCGATTTCTTCGCGGCTGCGTTCCATCGCAAGGTCGAAAAGACCGGTGACTTTGCGCAGTTTGTGCAGCGTGAAACTGTTAAAACAATTTTCGCGCTCCGAGCCGATTTCCATCAATCCGATAATCCTGCCGTTGTCTTTTTTCAGCGGAAAAACAATAATACTGCGGTAGCCCCGGTTTATCAATTCCTCTTCGAGCGGCGTCTTGTTTTTCATGTCGCGCAGGTCGGAAATCATCAGCGGCTCGCCGGCGGCACAGGCGCGGTCATAAACCGACCCGTCAAAGGCTTTTTTCAGCAGTTCTTCCTGATCGGCGAGGAAATCGTGGCGTATTTTATAGCGGTGCAAAATCTGCGGTGTCGGGTAATCTATTGCCGTCAGTCCGAGATGCAACTGATTATTATCCAACATAATACGCATTTCATTTTCCAAATCTTTAATTTTATCGGGATTGGTCAGCGCGTCTTTTTCCAGCAATTTTTGCTTCAAATACGAGATAGCTTCTTCTTCGGTAATGTCCGTGATTTGTCCGATATTGATACCGCGAAATTCAAAAGTATCGCGCGGCAGCAGCTCGTCCCACAGGCGTTTATCGGAGATGTTATTGAGCAAATTTTGGATGTCTTTTTTGCTCAATTCGGGCTTTTCTTTCAGCAGTTTAACCTGAATGAAATCGAAGTTCAAATTCGACATATAATACCGCTCGGTTTTACCTTTCGCGGGTCGCATTTTAAAAAAGAAGCGCGGTTTGTGGTGAATATCCTGCCCGTAAAGCGTATTCAAAATGTGAATGCCCGCCCAGATATGCTTCATCGAAATCTCCTGCGCTACTTCCTTTGAAATATGCGTGACGACAGTGCCTTCGCCCAGCATTTTTTCCATTTGTTCCGACACATAAAAAGGGTCGTGCGTCAGCGGCTTGGAGACCATCGCCAACAACTTGGTGCGCGTCGTCAGCGGGAACAGACCCGCCAACAACATTTTTACCAGGTCTTGATACGGCTCCAAATCCTCCTTATCATCGAATGTGCATTCAAAACCCGGCGTATTTTCAAAAGTATCGAGCGTGCTTTCAATCAACAGTTTTTCCGCACCGACGGCAGTTTGCGCTCGCTCCCGCAAAAACTCGATGAGCGGATAAAAACAGATTTTGGCGGGATAAGGCTCGGTTTGAGTACCGTTAAGACTGCTGCCGTTTACCTGCGCATATTGCGGCGGCAAAATATCGACCGTGTCCTGTATGTGTAATGCCATTTTTTGAAATTTTACTTTGTTGTCAAAAGAACGGTTATCACCGGGCAAAGTTGTGTGCCGCCCGGGCGGTTGTCGAAGCAGAACTTTTGTACGCGTTTGTCGTAAGCTATGCAAGCAAAAACTTATCGTTCTTTTGGCGTTATTTTTGCCCTTTTTATGAGTTGAAAAACTCTAAAAATCTTCGTCCGTCATTCCTTTACAGAAATAAAAACTTCCCGTATGACACTCAAAGAACTTATAAATCTCCTCGGCGACAATCCCGGCTACATCATCGGTTACTTCATCGCGATTTTTCTCGCTACCGCGCTGACCGGTTGGATCAGTAAAGACGACGGCTACAAATCACCGTGGAAATACCTCTACATGCTGCTCATTTACGGCGTCTGTATTCCGGGCATTTTTGCGGTCGGTCTCAATTTTTACGTTTTCCTTTTCGAGCGCAACAAGAGCATTTTTAACGCCGATGTCTATACCCAAATTTTGCCGATAGTCGGCATGTTTCTCACGCTGTGGGTCATGAAACGCTACGTTAACCTCGACAGCATACCGGGGTTTCACCGCCTGACAGGCTTTATGATTATCATTTTGGCAACGCTCGGATTGATGTACGGCTTGGACAGAATGCGCATTATCGTCTTCGCAATGATGCCGGCGTGGGTGCTGTTGGTCATATTTCTCGGTATCGTTTGGGCGATTATGCTGGGGTGGCGGAAGGTTTCGAATTAAAGGTTTTAGAGGTTGTAAGGGGTTTTAAGGTTGGGGGAGATTCATGAATTTCGATATGGTTTCGGGGGGTTGTAAGGTTGAGGAGCCGACAGAGACGAAGGGCAACGGGCAACGGTCAAC